>DATNMZ010000031.1:0-7318 GCA_035602095.1 Thermoanaerobaculia bacterium | reverse complement strand
TCTCGACCGAGCGGGAAGCCTCGTCGCGCCGGCGAGCCGTCTCGGTGGCGTCGAACGTCACGTTCGGCCGCAGAGCCGCCGCGAGAAACGCCGCGACCTCCGTCAGCCCGCGCCCCTCGAGCGGCCCGCCGGCCAGGCGTCGGGCCACCGCGGTCTTGGCGTGGGAGCCGTACTCGACGACATCGGTGAGGTCCTTGCGCCGCACCTCCCGGCCCGTCCGAACGTCCCGGAGCGCGACGCCCCGGTCCCGGTTCGCTGCCAGGAAGTCTCGGCTGTCGACGACCCCCGCCCGGTAGAGATCGGCGCCGATCTTCAAAAGCCTCTCCTCGATTTGCGGAGAGAAATGAAGGTCTCGGAGCGCGAGCAACGCCTCGTCTCCGATCGGAAGGTCGAACGCGTCGCGCAGCGCCGGAGCGAGCGCTCCCTTGCGGCGCCCCGCGCCGGCCGCCGCCCGGGCCTTCGCGAAGGAGTGCCGAAGCTCTCCGATCAGCCGATCCGGCGCGGCCGGGTCCCAATCGTAGACGGGAAGCACTTCCGCGGAGGCCTCGATGCGCCGGCGCTGCGTCGCCGCTGCGTCCGGGACGATCACATCGCGCGGCGCGACGACGTCGCGCGGGGCGATCTCGCCCGCCCGCGCGGGCGCCCGCCGGAAGGAAAAAGTCGGTGCGAAGGAGAACGTGGTCGCGAGGACGTAGGCGACGGCCCATCCCCAGAAGCGCCAGGGCCCGGGTCGGGAAGCCGGCCCGACCGGCTCGCGGGTCGTCGGCCCGGAGCTCCGAAAAGAAATCGTCGAGCGCCGGGAGGGCGCGCCGCTCGCCATGTCTTACCGGCCGAGGACGGGACGGTTCGCTTCGCGTTCCTTCTCGCGATCGCGATCGAGCGCGTCGTACGCCGTGATGATCGACTGGACGAGCGGGTGCCGGACGACGTCCTTCTCGTCGAAGAGGACGAACTTGATCCCCTCGATCCGCGAGAGAAGCTGTTGGGCCTCCCGCAGCCCGGACGTCTTCCCCTGCGGGAGATCGATCTGCGTCACGTCCCCCGTGACGACCGCCTTCGAGCCGAATCCGATCCGCGTCAAGAACATCTTCATCTGCTCGGAGGTGGTGTTCTGCGCTTCGTCGAGAATGATGAAGGCGTCGTTCAAAGTCCGCCCGCGCATGAACGCGATGGGCGCGACCTCGATGATGCCGCGCTCCAGGAGCTTCGCCGTCTTCTCGTAGCCGAGGATGTCGTAGAGAGCGTCGTAGAGAGGGCGCAGATAGGGATTGATCTTCTCGACCATGTCGCCCGGGAGAAACCCGAGGCGCTCCCCCGCCTCCACGGCGGGACGCGCGAGAACGATTCGCTTGACCTTCTTTTCCAGAAGAGCCGCGGCCGCCATCGCGACGGCCAGATACGTCTTGCCCGTCCCGGCCGGGCCCACGGCGAAAACGAGGTCGTGCCGGTCGATGGTCTGGACGTAGAGCCGCTGCTTGACGTTGCGCGCGGTGACGACGGACTTGAGCGTCGGCCCGAAGGGGCTATCGATGAAAAACTCGACGAGCGATGCCTTGGAATCTTCTTTCAAGACACGAATGGCGGTCGTGACGTCGCTGCCCTTGAGCGGATAGCCGATCGTCAGGAGCTCGGAAAAGCCGGCGAGGAGGTGCCGGACGATGTCCTGTGACTCTCCCTCGCCTACGACCGAGATCTCGTTGCCGCGCGCGGCGAGGCGCACTCCGAAAGCGTCCTCGATCGCGCGCAGGTTTTCGTCTGCGATTCCGAAAAACTCCGTGAGCCCGGACTCGGGCAGCGTCAGAGCGGTGATGGGGTCAGAAATGGCGGGGACTCCTTCCGGCAGGTCGCCGGAGAGGGCGAAGCCTCTCGGATCGCACGGCCAAACGTACCATGCACGGAGAGGCAGCAAGAAGCGGGCCCCGGGGCGCCGGGAGCCCGCCTACGCGTCAAAAGGCCTATCGACAACGACTTGCCAGAAGCGTTCCGGCTCGCACGCACACGGCGAAGTGCGGAAACCGGCCGCCTCTAGCGTCCCCCGACGAGCGCCTTGGCGACCTCCTCGAGGGCGTTCTCGACCGCGTCGCGCATCGACGATCCCTTCGATTTATGGCGGACCTCCGCGACGACGTTGCCGCGGCTGTCCTTCACGAGAACTTCGACGCCCACGCCCGGGTTGGCTGCCCAGCCGCCCCAGTACCGGCCCGCTCCGCGCGGCTCCCATGCGTTGAAGACGTTGCCCGTCACCGTGATCTCACCGCCGGACTTGACCACCTTGAAGCCCTGCTTGTCGAGCCATTGCTCCATGTAGTCCCGGCCTTCCCGTGCGGCGTCGCGCGCCTCGCGCCCGCGGCCGTTTTCCTCGAACTCCTTGACCGAAGCCGTCCGGTACTTCTTCAGGCTGCCTTCCGGGAAGTAGACCCAGTCGGCGTCCTTTCCCTTGGTGAGCTTGTCGTAGTCGGGAAGGAACTTGGCCGGCTCGTCCCTTTCCTTCGCGTCGTCCGAGTCGAGGAAGCCCTTTCCACGGGCGCCCTCGGAGGGACGGACGGAGAGGGCGAGGAAGGCGACAACAGCCATCGCGAGCAAACGAGTCGTGTAACGAACCATTTTGAGGGCCTCCTTCTGGGATCCGAACTTTATCAAACGGGGCGAGGCAGGGGGAGGGGCGCGCAACCCCGGAAGGGCGCGTTTTTCCTCACCCGGTCAGCCGCCCGCAGACCGCGTCGCCCGCCTCTCCCGTCGACAGCGTCCCTCCGACGTCCGCGGTGCACCGGCGGGCGGCGACGCAGGCGGCCACGGCCCGCTCGACCGCCTCCGCCTCCTTCTTTCTTCCCAGATGCTCGAGCATCAGGGCCGCCGTCAGAATCGCGCCGAAAGGGTTCGCCCGTCCCGTGCCGGCATACTTCGGCGCGGAGCCGTGCACGGGCTCGAACATGGACACCCTCCCCGGATGGATGTTGCCGGACGCCGCCATCCCGAGCCCTCCCTGGAGGGCGGCGCAGAGGTCCGTGACGATGTCTCCGAACATGTTGTTCGTGACGATGACGTCGAACGGCCGCGGATCCTTGATGAGCTGCAGGCAGAGAGCGTCCACGTAGAGGTGCGAGGACTCGATCTCGGAATACTCGGACGACACCTCCGCGAACACTCGCTGCCACAGATCGCCGACGAAACGCATGGCGTTGCTCTTGTCCGACATCGTGACCCGACGCCTTCCGGTCTTCCGCGCGAATTCGAAGGCGTGGCGAACGATGCGCTCGACGCCCTTGCGCGTCGAGACGTCCTCCTGGATCGCGACCTCGTCCGGCGTGCCCTTCTTGAAGTTGCCGCCCGCGCCGACATAGGCCCCCTCGGTGTTCTCCCGGAAGACGACGAAATCGATGTCCCGCGCCGAGTAGCCCTTCAGCGGCGAGAGCCGGTCATCCAGGCAGCGCACCGGACGGTAGTTGACGTAGAGGTCGAGCCGGAACCGGGTCCCCAGCAGGATGTCCGCGGCGTGCTTCATGTCGGGTACACGGGGATCGCCGAAGGCGCCCATGAAGATCGCGTCGTAGTGACTCGAGAGGTCCTCGAATGCGCCCGGAGGGACGGTTTCACCCGTCGAGAGGTAGTGGTCCGCGCCCCAGGGGAACGTCATCAGGTCCAGGGAGAGAGCGCCCCCGCGGTCGAGAGTCCTCAAGACCTTGACGGCCTCCCGGGTGACGTCGATGCCGATCCCGTCGCCCGGAATGATGGCGAGTTTCATGGCGGCGGGAAGATAGCAGAGAGAGAGGCGATCGGCAGCCCGCCCCTGTCCGCCCGCTCCGGGGGAGCGGAATCCGTTACTATTTCCCCATGACCCCGATGCGCGACCGCGTGCTCGAAGTGCTCGTCGAGGCTGGCCGCGGGCCGGAGCGGCCGACGCCGGGGGGCCTCGTCGAGCGAATCGCGCGGGAGGCTGAGCGCCATCTCGACCGAGTTCGCTTCGACCCCGCGCAGTACGTCCGCCACGCCGTGCTTCTGTGGGAGGACTGGGAGGTCATGCTGATCGGCTGGGAATCCGGTCAGACAACTCCGATCCACGACCACCGCGGAGTCCTCGGGGGCATGGCGGTCCTCTCCGGCACTCTCCTGGAAGAACGCTTCACGACTCCCGCGCTCGTGCCCGAGCTCGTGGATTCCCGTGTGCGGCCGGAAGGCGACCTCTGCGACACGGGGCCGGCGGTGCTCCACCGGCTGATCCCGAAGAGCGCGCGGGCCGTCTCGCTTCACGTGTACCGCCCTCCCCTGCGGACCATGGGCATCTGGGACGAGGAAGGCCTGAAGGAGATCCGCGCCTCGCAGTTCGAGGTCGGCGTCGAGGAGTTTCGGCGCGCGATCGCGCTGCGCTGAATCGTTCGGCGCCCGCGCCACCCGTCCGTGGGGGACGGTCGAGACCCTTATTTCTGGAAGAACAGGAACAGGTTGACCGCGGTCGGGCCGAGCGAAAAGAAATCCCCCGACCGCAGCGTCGCCGCGCAGTCCTCTTCGGTCGAGCCTCCGAGGTCGTCGGGAACCGGGATCGCCTCTCCATTCAGGTACGTCCCGCACGTCGACCGCATGTCAACCAGCCGGTACTCGGGCAGGCTCCCGGGCCGGCGGCGGAAGAGCTTGGCGTGGATTCGGGAGACCTCCGCGTTCAAGAACGCGTCGGGAGAGGAGACCCGGAACCCGGAAACGGGCATTCCGACCCCGATGAACTCCGGGACTTCCCGCCCGATGAGCAGCTCCTCGAAGTCGAGCTTGACGAGCCCGGCGTTGTAGGGCCCGAGGCCGAGCAGATAGTAGCCCTCCGGCAGGCGCAGGAGAGTCTTTTCGAGGCGGAAAGACATCCCGGCCATCCCGTTGTCCACGAACGACATCACGTCGCGCTGGCGCGACTCCAAGGCCTCCCGGCAGATGGCCGAGTAGAGATCGTCTTTCATGGTCTCTCGGGGAAAAGCGGGGGCGGCGCCTGGCGGGGAAGACCGGCAGGCCGTTCAAGGACCGGGGCTCGAGGCGATGGCCTCACGAGTTAATTGTCTCACAAGAACGGTGCCAACCGGGGGAGGGACCCGGAAGCGGTCGTGGGTTCCGGCAGGGGATCCGGCGCCGGAGGAGCCCGGAAAACCTAATTGACGGGCTCGTTTGCGCCCGGTCGCGGGAGGGTGTCCCCTTTCGCGCCATCGCCCTCTCCCGCGACGGCTTCGCTTTCGCTTTGAATCGTCCACCGCTCGTAGACCTCGACCGGGAGCTCTGCCAGGAAGCGCGACGGCTCCAGGATCACGTCGACCCCGTATCGGTCGCGCGCCAGCATCGGATAGACCAGGTTCACCTCGTTTCGGGCGCGCGTCACGGCGACGTAGAAGAGCCGCCGCTCCTCTTCGAGGCTCGCATCGGTGGCGGCGGACCGGTAGCTCGGGAAGCGCCCCTCCGAGAGCCCCATCAGGATGACCCGGCTCCACTCGAGGCCCTTCGCCTGATGGACGGAGGAGAGCACCACCCGATCGTCGTCGCGATCTCCGGCGACGACGTCCTCGCCGGAAAGCTCGTGAAAGAGCGTCACTTCCTCGAGGAAGGCCGGGACGGAGTCGTAGGACTGCGCGAACTGCGCGAACTGCTCGAGCTCGTCGAGCCGAGCCTCGGCGTTGGGAAATTTGGCGCGCGCGAAGTCACGGTAGACGCCGTCGACCACGGCGCGGATCGCCTCCGCCGGCAAGGAACGGAGGGAGGGGGATTCGAGGCGGGAAAGCAGCGACCGGAGGGGATTCAAGGCCGCCGCCGCGCCGCGGGGCAGATCGATCCCCCGGCTTCCCTCCCGCTCGCGAAAGGATGCGAGCGGGTCGGGACGCCCGCCGATGGCCTGCCAGACGGCCGAAGCCGACCGCTCGCCCACGCGGGGAAAGAGCTTCAAGGCCCGCTTCCAGGACAGCTCGTCCTTCGGATTCACGACGATCTTCAGAAACGCGAGCACGTCCTTGACGTGGCGCTGTTCGAAGAAGCGCGTGCCGGAGCGGATCTCGTAGGGGATCCCGCGGCGAGTGAGCTCGATCTGCAGCTCCAGGGCCTGGTAATGCGCGCGATACAGAACGGCGAGATCGGAGAGCTTCTCCCCCTCGTCGTGCCATTCGAGCAGGCGCTGGGCGACGAAACTCGCCTGGTCCGGAATGTCGGGAAGGCCGACGACGGCCGGAAGGACACCGCTTTCCCGCGCGGCCGAGAGCTCCTTGGCGAACTGTCGCGCGTTGTGGGCGATCGACGCGTTGGCGAGCGTCAGGATCTCGGGGGTGGAGCGGTAGTTGATCGTGAGCCGAAACGTTCTCGCTTCCGGATACCTCTCCGGAAAGCCCAGGATGTTCTCGAAGGATGCTCCGCGAAAGGAGTAGATCGCCTGGGCGTCGTCCCCGACCACGGTGACGTTGCGGCGCACGCGCCCCATGCCGTCGACGAGCTCGCCCTGGAGCTGGTTGGTGTCCTGGTATTCGTCCACCAGAACGTGGTCGTAGGAGGCGGCGAGCTCGGCGGCGGTCGCCGGGCTCTCGTCCAAGAGCCGCTTCCAGATGAGGAGCAGATCGTCGTAGTCGCAGGCATTGGCGACGCGCTTGCGCTCGCGGTAGCGCTGGAAGACGCCGCCGATCTCCCCTTCGAGCGCGGAGAAGTGCGGGGCGCGCTCGCCGAGCACTTCCGGAAACGGCCTGCCCGTGTTGATCGTGTAGGAGTACAGGTCGAGGAGAACGTCTCCCTTCGGAAAGCGCCGCTCGACGACCGGAATGCCCTGGTCCGAGGTGGCGGCCTCGAGCAGCTCGCGCGCGTCCTCGGGGTCGAGAATCGTGAAATTGGCCGCCAGGCCGACCCGGGGACCGAATCGCCGGAGCAGCCGGTTCCCGACCGAGTGGAAGGTGCCGCCGAGCAGCCTCCGCGTGTCGACCGTCAGGAGCGCCTCCACGCGCCGGAGCATCTCGCGGGCGGCCTTGTTCGTGAAGGTCAACAGCACGATCCGGGACGGGTCCGTGCCCGACTCGATCAATCGGGAGACCCGGTAAACCAGGGTGCGCGTCTTTCCCGACCCCGCGCCCGCGATCACGAGGTTGGGGCCTCCCCCCGCGAGGACGACCTCCCGCTGCTCCTCGTTCAACTCCCGGTCGTAGTCGACCCGGTAGTTCCGGAGGGGAACCGGCTTGCGGAGGACGTACTTTCGATCCACGCGGAGAGTTTATTCCGGGGGTGGGACAAATGCCGGGGACGGGATCGGGAAACGGGAAACGGGAAACGGGAAACGATCGGAATAAGCCCGACCTCCCGATCACCCGATCGCAGATCACCC
>DATNMZ010000030.1:0-4048 GCA_035602095.1 Thermoanaerobaculia bacterium | reverse complement strand
CGTCGCGGAGGGCCGGTGCCGCGCCGTCGAGACGGAACGCGGCACGTTCGAGGCGGATTGCGTCGTCGACGCCGCGGGAGCGTGGGCGGCCTTCGACGCGGAGGCGCCGGTCCCCGTCTCCCCGGTTCGCGGGCAGATCGTCCGGCTGCGGCCGGCGGAGCCACTTCTGCCGTGCGTCGTCGAATCCGAAGACGTTTACCTCGTTCCCCGGCCCGACGGTTCGCTCCTGGTCGGTTCGACGCAGGAGAGAGTCGGGTTCCACAAGGAAGTGACGGGCAAGGGCGTCCGGGGACTGCTCGACGCTGCGTTGACGCTGGTGCCTTCCCTGGCCGACGCGCGGTTCGTCGGCGCCTGGGCGGGACTGCGCCCGGCCAGCCCGGACGGGTGGCCCATCCTCGGCGCTTCGGCGATCCCGGGCCTGCTTTTCGCGACGGGCCATTTCCGCAACGGAATCCTGCTCGCCCCCATCACCGCCACGCTTCTGGCCGACGCGGCGCTCGGAGCGCCGCCGCGGGAGCTCGAGCCTTTTTCGGCAGCCCGCTTCCGCCGCCCGGAGGAGAACGGGAGTTTGCGTCAGGCGGAAAGAGTTTTCGGATAGAATCGTCAAAACACCGGCCGGGATTCCCCCGCCGACAATGGAGGAAATGGTCCGGGACACATAACCGGGCACCCGAACGATGCGGAACGCGCTTTACTCAGGCCTGCGGCTGACGGCGGACGGGTTCTGGCGGCTCACGCGAGCGATCGATCGCCGAATCGAGCAGAACTCCTTCCAACCCCGGTGGGCGCCCGCGCCCCTCTTGAAGCAGAAGGACCGGACATTCCCCAAGTTCGGGTTTCCCCGCGAGACCGACTCCCTCTGCCCGAAGTGCGTGACGGAGGTGCGAACGAAGATCCTCTCCGGCAATGCCGACTGGAAAGTCCTGGTCGACGGGAACCCGGGCGAGATCAAGGCGCAGATCGTCGAGGAAGACGGGAAGATCCTGATGAAGAAGGATTGTCCCGAGCACGGGCACTTCGAGGACGTCATGTCCACCGATCCCGCGTTCTTCAAACGGCTCGAGAGCCTCTATCCGGGGCGCGACTTCGTCATCCCGAAAGACGGCCTGCACGAGCACGGCACGTCCTCGATCAAATACGGGCGCGGAGCGGTCCTGACGATCGACCTGACGAATCGCTGCAACATGATGTGCAACCCCTGCTTCATGGACGCGAACCAGGTCGGGTACGTCCACGAGCTCGATTGGGAGGAAATCCAGAAGCTCCTGGACGACGCGGTCTCCATCAAGCCCCGCCGGCAGCTCTCCGTGCAGTTTTCGGGCGGCGAGCCGACGATCTCGCCCCATTTTCTGCGCGCCATCCGGTATGCGCGCGAGGTCGGATACTTTTCCGTCCAATGCGCCACGAACGGCATCCGCTTCGCGCAGGACGAGGACTTCGCGCGCGAGGCGGCGGAAGCCGGCCTTCGGTTCGCGTACCTGCAGTTCGACGGCGTGAGCAACGAGGCGAACGAGCATCGAAAGGTCGGAAACCTCTACGACGTGAAGCAGCGGGCCATCGAAAACCTGCACAAGCATGGCGTGGACATCACGCTCGTCACGACGATCGTCAACACGGTCAATGACGGCCAGGTCGGCGAGATCCTGAAGTTCGCGATCGACAACATCGACAAGATCAACACGGTCTCTTTCCAGCCCGTCTCTTTCACGGGCCGCGACGAGGAGATCGACGACGCGACCCGCCAGAAGCAGCGCTACACGCTCTCCCACCTCGCCCACGACGCGAAGACGCAGGCGGGGATCGGCGAGCCGATGCGGGACTGGTACCCCCTGTCGGCGTCGGGTCCGTTCTCGGATCTGAAGGATCTGCTCGGAGGACTCGAGGCGGAATGGGGTTCGTTGAAGTGCGGCTGCCATCCGAACTGCGGCATCGGCACGATGCTCCTCGTCGACTCGAAGTCGAAGGAGTCCATTCCGGTGCCGGCGATGCTCGACGTCGATCGCATGCTCCAGGACATCAAGGCGATCACGGACTCCGCGCGGAAGAAGAGCTGGACGGCCTTCCAGACCGCCCTCTCGATCCTGCGCAACCTCCGGCCGTCCGGCATCCCGAAGAGTCTCTCTCCCTGGAAAGTCTTGCAGATCATGGATGGGCACACCGGCGGCAAGCTCGGCTTCTCGAAGAAGAAACGCTACGACTGGCGCGTGTTCTTCATCGGGGGGATGTGGTTCCAGGACCTCTTCAACTACGACTTCCGGCGCACGGAAATGTGCATCATCCCGTACGCGACCCAGATGGGAGAGATCTCCTTCTGCGCGTACAACACGGGCGTCGGCTGGAGGAAGATCATCGAAGAGATGTTCCAGACCGCTTCCCTCGCGGAGTGGTACAAGACCAACGGCCGCCACGAGGTCTACGCCCGCGGGAGGAGCGTCCCGCTTCCCACGCTGCCGGGCCAGACGGTGCCGAGCCCGCTCGGGGCGCCTCCGGCCCCGCCCGCCGCTCCGGGAGCGCTCCCCGTCTACGGCGGCGCAGTCGGGAAATAGCTCTTAGCTGTCAGCTATCAGCTATCAGCTGTCAGCCAGAAGCCGGGGCTCCAGCCCGGGCTTTTCTGCATCCCGGTCGCGTGTGAGACGCGCCATGTTTCGTGGACCGTTGGGACGAATCACCATTCGCCGGACCGTGACGCAGCGCAAGTGGCCTGTCGGATGTTCATGTGTCTGCTCTCAGCTGATGGCTGATAGCTGAGAGCCGACAGCTATCTCCCCCTCCGGCCGTAGGAGGGCGCCATGGTTCGCGGCCCGCTCGGCCCGCTCGGCCCGGCCGGACGGCTGACCGGCGCGGGGCCGTGGGGTCTCGAGACGCCCCGCCCGCTCGACGGCGCCGCGGCCCGGGCCGGCTGCATTGCCCGCGCGCGGCGCTCCGCCTTCTCTTTCGCGCGCGCGCGCTCCGCGGTCTTGCGGGCGCGGATCTCCGCGATGCGCTCGGAAAGCGGGACTTCGAACTTCTCGAGAGGCGCCTTCGAGTAGTCGAAGCCGGGGACGGTGATCCGCGGCAGGCGCTTTCCGATCGCGCGCTCGATCTGGCGCAGGTCCGTTTCCTCTTCCGGCGCGACGAACGTAAACGCGTCGCCCTTCAGCTCCGCGCGGGCGGTCCGTCCGACGCGGTGGATGTAGTCGTCAGGGACGTGCGGAACGTCGAAGTTGACGACGTGCGAGAGCGCCTCGACGTCGATGCCGCGGGCGGCGATGTCCGTCGCGACGAGGACCTTGAACCGCCCGTCCTTGAATCCGGCGAGCGCCGCCGTCCGCTGCATCTGGCTGCGGTTGCCGTGGATCCGCTCACAGGCGACTCCGTTTCTCACCAGGTTGTCGGCGAGCCGGTTGGCGCGGTGCTTGGTCCGGGTGAAGACCAGCACGCTCCGAAAGTCGCCCCGCTTGACGAGCTCCACGAGGAGGGGAGCCTTCAGATTCTGCGACACCGGGTAGACGGCCTGCGTGATCCCGACCGCCGGAGCCGGCGCCCGCTCGAGGTTCACCGTATAGGGGTTCTGGAGCATCTCGCGCGTGAGCGTCACGATCGGCGGAGGCATAGTCGCGGAGAAGAAGAGGGTCTGCCGCTTCGCCGGCAGGTGCTTCAGCACGCGACGGATGTCGGGCAGAAATCCCATGTCGAGCATGCGGTCCGCCTCGTCGAGCACCAGGACTTCGAGAGCGTCGAGCCGGGCATAGGGAAAGCGGAAGTGGTCCAGGAGGCGGCCGGGTGTCGCCACGATCACGTCGGTGCCCCGTCGGAACGCATGCTCCTGCGGCCCCATGCCGACGCCGCCAAAGACGGCCGCCGCCGAGAGCGGCGTGTGGACGGCGAGAGCGGTCAAGTGCTCTTCGATCTGCGCCGCGAGCTCCCGCGTCGGCGTCATGATGAGCGCTCGAGTCTTGCCGCGCGGCTTGCCCATGAGCCGGTGCAGGATCGGGAGCCCGAACGCGGCGGTCTTGCCGCTACCCGTCATCGCGCAGGCGAGGACGTCCTTGCCGGCCATCGCCGGCGG
>DATNMZ010000029.1:0-4123 GCA_035602095.1 Thermoanaerobaculia bacterium | reverse complement strand
CCGAGAAGATCGAGGAGGTGCTCCGGAAAGGGCTGCCGGCTATTTAGCTGTCCGCTATCAGAGATCAGCTATCAGCCCGAGGGCGGCCGCAAGGGCCGCCCCTACGGACCCAACACCGCTAGCGCACGGCGGCGATTGGTGAGGCAGAGGGCCGCGGAGACGAAGGTCGATTCCCGTTGTCCATGTCGGAGACGATCCGCCACCTTCCGTCGGAGCCCTTTCGCAGCGCCAGTGTGAACTTGCCGACGTCCGGCTCTCCCTCCCGGCGCGAGAATCCGCCGATGATGTAGCCCGTCGCGCCTTCCGTCGCGAACGCGAAGGCGTGCAGCGCGAGCGGGCCTCCCGGACCCTTGTAGTACTGCCGGATCGCGGCGCGCCCCCGGACGGGCGGTCCGCCGTTGGGAAGGACGAATCCATCTTCGACGAAGAGCTCCGCGAGCGCGGCGCCGTCGCCCGCCGTCCAGCCGGCCTCGTAATCGGTCAGGACGCGCCCGAGCTCGGGCGGGAGGCGAACGGCCGGAACCGGGGCGGCATCCTGGGGCCTCGCGTCTGCGGCCAGACCACAGAGATGGAGCGCGAGGATGAGAATCGGGATTCGCATGGCTCCTCCGAGGCCCGCGCGGAGGCGCTCGTTCGACGTTCGGTCGCGGCCGCGGGACACGACCGCGATTCTACGGCTCCCTCGCCGGAGATTCGCTAGAATCCGGCGATCCGGCCGCTCACTCCGACGGTCTCGACTTTTCGGAAGGGAAGGGAGACGCGATGCCGACAGCCGTTGAATACGCGGAGCGATATCTCCAACTGAAGGTCCCCTTCGACGACGGGTCCGTGACGGTGCGCGTGGACCGATACCACATCGGGAGCCCGGACGCCGAGCAGGGGAAACTCTGGCAGGACCTCAAGGATCACTTCCGGAAAGAGCAGGGCAAGAACGCGGCCTACAGGCTGAAGCTCCGCGTCAACGCCGAGTTCCCGGAATTCAGTTCGGCCAACGAGATGCTCCACCGGGCGGTGAACCCGTTCTGGGGCAAGGGCTCTCCCGAGGACTGCCAGATCGTTCTCCAGCTTGCCGTCCTATTCGGCCGGGCGACGAAAGCCAACCTTCAGTCGTACTGCGATGACCACCTGGGGCTCGACTGCAACGGCTTCGTCGGCAATTACCTCTTCCGCGCGTTCAACGGCGCAAACGACTGGCGCTCGGATCCCGCGGAGAACGCCATCGGCCCGAGCGCGTTGATCGACATGATCATGCGGAACAGCGGAGTCGCCGTCGTCACCGTTGAGGAGATGCGCTCATCGCGGATGTACATGCTGGCCGAAGTGGATTCCGCGAACAAGATCATGCCCGGCGGTCCGGGCAACCCGCCCGGCCACATCGTTGTCACGGAGCCCGGCCGCTACATGGCTCAGAGCTTCGTCTTCGACTCCTTCGGCGGCCTGGACCTCGAAATGGCAAGACAGGATGCCTACGGCCATCCCGCCTACTGGGGCGTCGAGGCCACGGGTGGGCAGGGCCTCATTCAGTCGTGGTACGTTATCAAGCCGCTCGTCCGCGGGACGAAGAACGTGCCCGGCGTCTTCCGCGTCTTTCGCGGCAGCAAGGGCAGGAACCTGAACTTCCGAATCCGCGCGCTCACGTCGTGATGTAGTTGTCAGTTATCAGTTGTCAGTTATCGGTTCGGGCCTGGCCCTGTGGGCAGCTGACCCAGTTATCAGTTATCAGTCCTCTCCCAGGACGCCCACCGAAAGGATCACGGAGCATGGACCCCAAAACTGACAACTGATAACCGACAACCGACAACTACCAACTGACAACTCTCATACCCCGAAATTCGGAGAACGGACGGATTTCGACACCCGGGATCGAACCTCCGGCGCGCAACGCGAACAAAGAGAGGGAGATCCCCCGGCCGCCGGCCTGGCCCTCGAATTGCGTAAAAAGACTGCGGACAATCCCGCTCATGCTCGCTTCCATTGCGCACCTGCCGCTCAAACGGCTGATCCACCCCCTGGGCAGCCGACGCCGACCCTCCGCCGCAGACGAGCCTCGCCGGGGCGGCACGCTCTCCCTTCTTCTCGCTCTTGCCGCTCTCGCTCTGCGGTGCGCCTCGGCTCCTGCGCCGGCGAGCGCGCCCGTCCAACCGGTCGAGCAGCGGGAGCCCGTGCCGGTGGACGGCGAGAGATCCAGCCCGGTCGAATTCCGCAAGCTCCTCTTGAAGCTGCCCCGCGACCGCGTCGTCGGATCCGTTCAGGCCGGGCGCGCCTGCGTCGGCCACGCGCCGCTGACGTGGAAGACCAGTCCCGGGACATCGGTGGACGAAGACCTGGGCGAGCTGCTGCTCGATGAGCTGTCTTCCGCCGGCTACACGATCGTGCAAGACCGCAACACACTCTTCGATGACCCGCACGGCCGGAAGGCCGAATACGTCATCGCGGGCGGGATTCGCGACGTCCGAGCGAATGTCTGCTATGCGCACGCCTCCCAGAAACGGGCGACCGCGGAGGCGTCTCTCACGGTGGACTGGCAGGTCTACTCGCACCGAACCAAGACCGTAGAGCTCAAGGCGACGACGCAGGGCTCGAGCCTCATGCCGCTGGCGCAGGGGGAAGCGGGAACCGAGGCGATTTCCCGCGCCTTCGTTTCCGCGGCCCGGAACCTTCTCGCCGAGTCGCGATTCCACGACCTCGTGTCGGGGATGAGCCGGGACAAGCCGGGCAAGTCGGAGCTCACGCCCATTTCCGTGGCTTACGAAATCCTGCCCGCCCGGCGCGGCGAAAACGTCGAATCCATCGTCTCGGACTCGCGGATGGGCGTCGTCACGGTTTTCGCCGGAGACTCGATGGGATCGGGCTTCCTGATCTCCCCCGACGGCTACGTCCTGACCAACCAGCACGTCATCGGGCAGGCGCGGTATATCAAGGCCCGCTTCGTCACCGGAAGAGAAGTCAACGGCGAGGTCGTGCGCAGCGACCGGCTGCGCGACGTCGCGTTGATCAAGCTCGAGAGCGACATCTATCCGTTCCTGCCGCTCGGACAGTCGAGCCGGGTCCGCCCCGGCGCCGACGTCTTCGCCATCGGCACGCCCCTCGCGGAGAATCTGGGTCAGACGGTCACGAAGGGCGTCTTGAGCGGCTATGGAGAAGAGGACGGACTCCGAATCCTGCGCAGCGACGTCTCCGTTCATCGGGGCAACAGCGGCGGACCCCTCCTGGACAGCTCCGGCATCGTCGTCGGGCTCTCCGTCAGCGGGTTCCTCATCATGCCCGAGGGGGTGGGCGTCGGCTTGAATTCCTTCATCCCCATCGAAGAGGCGTTGACCGCACTCGTCATCGAGCGCCGCGAACGGAAGTAGGAGATCGGGCTCAGTCCGGAAGCCCTGATTTCGCCCGCTCGAAGCCGAGAGAGTCTGCGTCCGGTGATGCGGCGTAGATTGCGGCCGGCCCTCCCCATCCTGTTTTTCTGAGAGGATCGCGTCCGGAGGGACGACCATGAGAATTGTCGTCGTGGGCGCGACGGGAACCATCGGTCAGGGGATCGTCCGGGCGCTCGAGCGGCGCCACGATATCGTGCGGGTCGCGCACACGCACGGCGACCATCGCGTGGACATCTCTTCCCGGGCCTCGATTGTGGAGCTCTATGCCGCCCTTGGAGCCTTCGACGCCCTCGTCTGCGCGGCGGGACTGGCGAAGTTTGCGCCGTTCGAGGCGTTGACGGACTCGGACTTCGAGCTCGGCGAAAGAAGCAAGTGGATGGGCCAGGTCAACCTCGTGCGTCTGGGTCTTCCGCACGTGCGCGACGGCGGATCCTTCACGCTCACGAGCGGCGTGCTCGCCAACGAGCCGATTCCGGGAAGCGCAGCCATCAGTCCGGTCAACGCGGCCGTCGAGGCTTTTGGGCGCGCCGCCGCGCTCGAGATGCCGCGCGGCATCCGCATCAACACCGTCAGCCCGCCCTGGATCGCGGAGACTCTCGCCAAGATGGGTCGGGACCCGGCCGCGGGAATGCCCGCCGAAAGGGTCGCCGCCGCCTACGTCGAAAGCGTAGAAGGTCGTGAGACCGGCAAGGTCATCGACGCACGTCGGGCGGGCGGGAAAACGTAGACGGAGGATCCCCCTCACCCCA
>DATNMZ010000028.1:0-3418 GCA_035602095.1 Thermoanaerobaculia bacterium | reverse complement strand
CGTTTCCCGTTTCCCGTTTCCCGTTTCCCGTTTCCCGTTTCCCGTTTCCCGTCTTCTCCGTCAGTACAGGTGCATCAGGCCTACACGCAGGCGCAGGCGAGCGCGATCGGGCAAGCCCGTGATCTCGGTGCCGGCGCCGGCGAACAGGAGCGTCTGCGGACCGATCCGCCGACGCGCCCCGAGCTCGAGGAGCACGATGGTGGTCCCCCCGACGACGGGATTGGACCGGACCACGGCGTCCGCGAGCACGATCGTGTCCGTCGTCCCGCTCCGGGGCGGCAGGAAGTCCACTCCGACGGCGACCTCGTAGCGGTCGCGGCGCTCGAGCGAGTTCGTCGCTCCCAACCGCATGTACCGCAGGTTCGCGTGCAGCCGGAACGCGTCGAAAGAGCGCGTCGCTAAGGCCGCGAGTTGGAGGTCCGTGCCCTTGGAATCGAGCCCGGTCGGCAGCTGCACGCCGACGCGCGCGGCGACGGCCGGCCGGGTCCCCGTCTCGTCCGCGATCTGGTAGAGCGCGTGGAGAGCGAGATCTCCCGAGGCGATGCCCCGGTCCGCGTTTCGCCCCGGCCGAGTCACCCAGCGGATGGCGGCTCCGGTCTCGAGCCCGCGCAGCGGACCGTACAGGAGCGAGAACCCCGGTCCCCAGTCGTTCAAGCTGCCCTTGCGAAGCGAGTACGTCCAATCGGTGGCGCCGGAGAACGCGCGGTAGCTGACCGGGCGGGCGTCTTCGATCGCGAGCGGGCGGTCCGGCGCGAGATCGGACAGAAACTGCGCGCGCGCCGGGCGCGCGAGAAGGACGAGGATTCCCAGCAGGATTGCCTCGGAGGACCACGGTCTCCGGGCAGGCCGGGGAAGGGAGGAGGCCGGCAGCGCGCCCGGCCTCCCGCCGTCCTTCCGGCAGAGACCGTCTCGATCGAAATGCTCTTCCCTAACGCCCACCGATCGCCTCCGTCGGGATCCGGTAGCGCCGCGCCACCTCGACGACCCGCGCGTCCCGGAGACGGCGTGCATCGGCCGTCGCGCCGCCCCCGAGGAGCGCCTCGAAGATCTCCGCGCGGAATTGCGCGATCCGATCGAGGTGTGCCGCGACCGGCGAATAGCGCTCGACGACCCCGGGGGCGGCCGCGCGATACGCCGGGTCCTGCGGCGGACGGTCCGCGGCGTACGACCGGTCGAAATCTGCCACCGTTTGCCGGACGCGCCAGCGCTGCTGCCCGAAGTCCGACGCGGCGAGGTCCTCGGCGGTCGAGGCGAAGAGCCGTGTCCCGGCGATGAGGATTCGCGCCGAGACGGGCGCCGCGGCAGAGAGCGGCTCGGTCGATCGAACGTCCGGAGGCTCCGAGAGCGCCCAGCGCTCCCGGCGGTAGAGGTCGAGCACGCGGTTCAAACGGTCCCGGGAGAGTTTCGGGTTCGCGTCGGAGGAGGCCAGGATGTCCAGGACCTGCTGCTCGAAGACCTGGCCCCAGCGCAGCGCGCGGAAGACCGGCACGGCTTCTCGCGCGAATCGCGGAGCCACGCGATCGGCTTCCGGGGCATAGCGCGGGGGATCGGCAAGAAGCGAGAGGAGGTAGGACGAGAACTGCTGATCGAGTCGGCGGTTGATCCCCGAAGTCCACGCGATCTCGAGCGCGCGCCAGCGGCCGTATCGCACCGCGTTCAACCGGGCGTCCAGATCGGGAAAGAAGCGGTGGACGGAGTTGTTGTAGCTGCCTTTCGGCGCGAAAGGCTCGTCGGGTCTCGCGCCGGCGGCCGCAGCGAGGAGAAAGACCGCCAGGCCGGCCGCCAGCCCCTTCATCTCCGAAAAGATACCGCAACGAGGGTTTCGGCCGGCCGATCGCCGCTACCTTGAGCCCGTTTTCATCGCACCTCCGTCGGTATGGGCCGGATCAGGCGGATCGCGACGAGCGTTACGGCGATTCCGGCGGCGCCGACGAGCAGGGAGACCTCCGGGCCGAAACGCTCCGCCACCGCGCCCGCCTGGAGGTTTCCGATCGGGACGAACCCGAGCCAGGCGAGGGCGTACAGGGAGATGATCCGGCCGCGCAGCTTCTCCGGCGCCCTCGTCTGCATCAGGGTGTTGGTGATGGAGGAAGCGGACATCATCCCGCCGCCCAGGAGAGCCAGCGCCGCGAACGCGAACGGGTAGGACGGAGCGAGCGCGAGGCCCGCGAGCGAAATCGCGAACGCCGCCGCGCCGACGAGCAAGCCGAGCCCCTTCCTGGCGAAATCTCCCATCCAGGCCATCCCGAGCGCGGTCGCGACCGCCCCGAGTCCCACCGCCGAGAGCATCCCCCCGAGGCCCGGCGGCCCCACGTGGAGCAGCCGCCGCGCATAGAGGGGGGCGAGGGTCACGGCGGGCGTCCCGAAGACCGCGAGGGACGCGGAGAGCGCCAGGAGCGACGGCAGGATCGCATCGCGCCGCGCAAACCGCAGCCCGCCGCGCAGGTCCACCCAGGCGCCTCGGGTGCGCTTTCGCAGCGGGGGGAAAGACGGAAGGCCGGCGATCGCGACGAGGAAGGGAAGGAACGACACCGCGTTGACGAGGAAGCAGCCGGACTCGCCGAGGCTGGCGATCGTGAAGCCGGCGACGATCGGGCCGACCACCCGCGACAGATTGAACTGCATCGAGTTCAGCGAGATCGCATTCATCAAGTCGTCCCGCCCGACCAGGTCCATGAACAGAGACTGGTGCGACGGCGTCGTGTAGGCGTTGGCGACTCCGTTGACGGCCGCGACTGCCGCGACGAGGGAGACGGAGACGAATCCGAAGAACGTGGCGATTGCGAGAAGCAGAGCCGTCGCCATCTGCAACGACTGCGTGGCGACCAGGAGCTTGCGCCGGTCGAACCGGTCCGCGGCGACGCCCGCGAACGGCACGAGGAGGAGCGTCGGGATGGAGCCGGCGAAGGTCACGAGCCCGAGCACGAGCGGGGAGTCCGAGAGGCGAAAGACGAGCCAGCCCTGCGCGACCGTCTGCATCCAGCTTCCGACGTTCGAAAGGAACAGGCCCTCGAGATAGCCGCGAAACGGCCGGTGCCGGAGCGAGGAGAACATGCCGCGGCGGGGCGGAACCCCTCCGCGCGGCGGCGCCGTCCCGAGGCTCTGCCCGGCCGGTTTCAGGAGGTCGGGGTGGGTGGCTCCCGAGGGCTCGGTCATGCGCTCCTCTCGCGGGCTCCCGGACCGAGGCGCGCCGCGGAGAACGCCGCGGCGAGAATGAGGAGGTTGACGCCGGTGCCGAGCAGAACGGGATCCCCGTGCCGGGCGATCTCCGGGAAGAGGCGGCCGGCGGCGGCCACGGCGCCGCCCGCGATCATCGCCGCGATGGCGCCCGCCGGAGGCACGGACCACCGAGCCGGCAGAAACGCGGCGAGCACCGGGAGGATCAATCCGGCGGAGAAGATCGAGTACCCGAGCTTGA
>DATNMZ010000027.1:0-8377 GCA_035602095.1 Thermoanaerobaculia bacterium | reverse complement strand
GGGTGATCTGCGATCGGGTGATCGGGTGATTAATCTGCGATGTGCGATCGGGTGATCGGGATTGAAGAAGAGCAGAGCGTTCCGATCCGTCTTTTCGATCACCCGATGAACACATCACCCGATTGATCACCCGATCACCGGATCACCCGATTACCCGATTCTCCCTTACGGCGATCTGTTGCTATAGTCCCGCCATGCTCCAGTTGTTTCAGCAGACCTCACCCACCTCCGGCCCGGCGGGCCTGGTCCAGTACACGCCCTTGATCGTGATGGCCGCAATCTTCTACTTCCTGGTCTTCATGCCGATGAAGAAGAGACAGAAGGCGACGCAGCAGATGATCGCGAGTCTCAAGAAGGGCGACGAGGTGATCACGAGCGGCGGCATCTTCGGGCGCATCACCGCCATCGACGAAGAGCGGGGCACGGTCGTGCTGCAGATCTCCGACAACACCAAGATCAAGGTGCTGCGAAGCGGGATCGCGGGGCCGGCCGCAGACCCGGAGGCCGTCGCGTCGTCGGCGTCCAAGCCGTAACGTCCGCCGGGCCCGCACTTGGCAGGCCCTGTCGACTCCTTGTAGACTCCACCGTTCTTCCGAGGAGGCCGTTTGTCCAAGAGGCTCCGCTGGCGCGTTCTCACAATCCTCGTGGTGGTCGCCGGAATCGTCGGCGGCTACGTCGCCACCGGCTACGCGCACGCCAAGAAAGAGTGGATCGGCCCGGGACGGCCGCCTCTCTCCGAAGCTCTGAAGCGCGGGATCAAGCTCGGGCTCGATCTGCGCGGCGGTATCCACCTCGTGCTCCAGGTCAACACGGCGGACGCCGTGAAGGCGGAGCGGGATGAAGCGGTCGAGACCCTTCGGGCGCAGGCCCGGGAGCAAGGTGTGACGCTGGGAGCGTTTGAATTTCCGTCCGAGGCGTCTTTCACGATCGCGACGGTTTCGGATGAAAAAAAGCTCGACGAGATCGCCCGGCGCTGGCTCCCCGACTGGACGCTCGGCTCCGCCGGCGGCCGCGCGAGCTTCGTCCTGAAGGACGCCGCCCGGCGGGCGACCGAGGACAACGCCGTCTCCCAGGCGATCGAGACGATCCGCAACCGCGTCGATGAGTTCGGCGTCGCCGAGCCGCTGATCGCGCGGGAGGGATCGGACCGCATCCTCGTCCAGCTGCCCGGTATCGACGATCCCAAGCGCGTCAAGGACCTCATCAAGAACACGGCCTTCCTCGAGTTGAAGCTCGTCGAAAAGGGACCCTCGACGGACAAGGCCCAGCTCCTTCCTCCAGACGGGAAGATCCCCGCCGACATGGAGCTCATCGAAGGAAAGCCGGACCCCGGACAGAGGTCGACGAACTGGTATCTCGTCCGGAAAGCGGCGGCGATCACCGGACGAGACTTGAAGAACGCCCGGCCGAGCAAGGGACAGTTCGGCGCGAACTCGGTTTCGTTCTACCTGACGGCGGCGGGGGCGGAAAAGTTCGGCGCGTTCACGGGCGCGAACGTCAACCGCTATCTCGCGATCGTGCTGGACAAGCGCGTGCAGTCCGCCCCCGTCATCCACGAACGCATCACGGACCAGGGTCAGATCAACGGGTCCTTCACTCCCGAGGAGGCGAACGACCTCGCGCTCGTGCTCCGCGCGGGAGCGCTCCCGGCCGGGCTCACGTATCTCGAGGAGCGCACGGTCGGACCGTCGCTGGGGCTCGATTCCATTCGCAAGGGCATCGCCGCGTCCGTGGCGGGGGGGCTTCTCGTCTTCGTCGCCGTCGTCTTCTACTACCGCCGGGCCGGCTGGAACGCCGTGCTGGCGCTCATCTTGAACGCCATCCTCCTGCTCGGCATGATGTCGCTCTTCAACGCGACGTTGACGCTGCCCGGCATCGCCGGGTTCATCCTGACCATCGGCATGGCGGTCGACTCGAACGTGCTGATCTTCGAGCGCATCCGCGAAGAGCTCCGCGCCGGCCGCGCGCCGAAGACCGCGATCGAAAATGGCTTCTCCAAGGCGTTCGCGACGATCATCGACACGCACATCACCGTGATCATCTCCGCGATTTTCCTGCTCCAGTTCGGCACCGGCCCCGTGAAGGGTTTTGCGGTCACCCTGATGATCGGGCTCCTCATCTCCGTATTCACGGCCGTGTTCGTCTCGCACACCGTTTTCGAGCTCGAGTACGGTCGGCGCCAGCACATCGACGCGCTGTCGATCTAGTCAAGAAGGGCCCCATGGAACTGTTTCGTCAGACCAACATCGACTTTCTTCGCTGGAAGTGGTGGGCGATCGGCGCCTCCTGGGCGCTCATCCTGATCGGGCTCCTCTCGATCAAGCTTCACAACGGCCTGAAGTTCGGGATCGATTTCGCCGGTGGAACGCAGATCGCGCTGCGCTTTCGGCAACGGCCGGACATCGACCGGCTGCGCAAGCTCCTGGACACGGGCAACTTCGGGGACAACGGGATCCAGCGCTACGAGGCGCCGGAGAAGAACGAAGTCCTGATCCGCGTGCAGCAGCAGAAGAAGGAGGGGCGCGACATCACCGCGGAGGTCCTGGCCCTTCTCCGGCAGGGTCTCGGCGCGTCGGCGGACCCGGCACGCCTCGATCTGAACATCCAGGGCCGCGACAACCTCGCCGCCCGCCTGGTCGCCGCGGACCCGGACCGTGTCGCAGGCAAGCCGGGGACAAACCCCGCCGACACCTACGGGCGCGTCGCCGAGCTCATCATCGCCCACCGCTCCCGGCTTGCGATCTTCCAGTCGCCGGCCGACGTGAACGGCGTGCCGGGGATCACGCCGGCAGTCAAGGATTGGGTCAAGGCGAACACCACGGCGGGCCCGTTCGTGCTCCTCTCGGCGGAGAGCGTCGGCCCGCAGGTCGGCGCGGACCTGCGCAAGACCGCCCTCTGGGCGACCGCAACGTCGATCCTCGGAATGCTGGTCTACATCGCGTGGCGCTTCCGTTCGCTGCCGTTCGGGGTGGGCGCCGTGGTCGCCCTGATCCATGACACGCTGATCACCGTCGGGCTGCTTTCCCTCTTCGGCCGTGAGTTCAACCTCGTCGTCGTGGCCGCGATCCTGACCCTCGTCGGGTACTCGGTCAACGACACGGTCGTCGTTTACGACCGGATCCGTGAAAACCAGCGGTCTCCGAAGAAAGAGCCTCTCGAGACCGTGATCAACCGCTCGATCAACCAGACCCTCTCCCGGACGGTCCTGACGTCCGGAGCGACGATGCTCGTCGTTCTGGCGCTCTTCTTCCTCGGGGGAGAGGTCCTGCACACCTTCGCGCTCACCCTGATCATCGGCATCTTGATCGGCACCTACTCCTCGATCTACGTCGCCGCTCCGATCGTGGTCATCTGGAAGAACGTGCTCGGCCGGCGCAAGCTCGCCGCCGTGCCGCCCGCTCCGGCGCCCCGTCCCGCCGCTCCCTCTCCGGCCCCGCGGCCGAGCGCGCCGGCGCCCAGCCCGAACGCCTCCCCGGGCAAGCGGAAGAAGCATCGAAGATAGTTTTCAGTTATCAGTTGTCAGTTATCAGTTCTCGGCAGGCCCGGCCCTGGGCGAAACTGAAAACTCGAACTGAGAGATGCAGGTTCCGGCTGTCCCCGACGGGTTTCAGTTCTCAGTTTCCGGACAGGTTCCGATCCCGGGCCAAAGGGAAAACTGAAAACTGAAGACTGAAAACTGACAACTATCCTCGGGCTGTTACCCTTAAGCCGGCCATGATCCGGTTCGAAGAGATCCTCGAGAAGGTCGAGGCGTACAACCCTCAGAGCGACCAGCGGCTGCTGCGCCGGGCTTACGTCTTCTCCGCCCGCGAGCACCGGGGGCAGGTCCGCGGCTCCGGCGAACCGTACCTGGTGCACCCGTTGAACGTCGCCGCCATCTTGGCCGAGCTCAAGGCGGACGACGTCTCGATCGTGGTCGGCCTTCTCCACGACGTCCTCGAAGACACGCTGACCACCAAGGACGCGATCGCGCAGCAGTTCGGGACGGAGGTGGCCGACCTGGTCGACGGCCTGACGAAGATCGGCCGGTTCTCCTACGTCTCGCGGGAACAGGAGCAGGCCGAGACCTTCCGCAAGATGATTCTGGCGATGGTTTCGGATCTGCGGGTCGTTCTCGTCAAGCTCGCCGACCGGCTGCACAACATGCGCACGCTCGAGTACCTGCCGGTCGAGCGGCGCCGGGAGATTGCCCGCGAGACGATGGACATCTACGCGCCGATCGCCAACCGGCTCGGAATGGGTCTCTTGAAGGGCGAGCTCGAAGACCTCGCCTTTCTCCATCTGGAGCCGGACGAGTACGCCCGGGTGGCGCGCGAGGTCGAGCGCAACCTCAAAGGCTCCGAGGCGATGATCGAAGAGATCCGGGCGGAGCTCGCCCGCAAGCTGGTCGAATCCGGCGTCGCCGGCGAAGTGACGGGCCGCCGAAAGCGATACCACTCGATCTCGGCGAAGATGCGGCGAAGGGGCGTCGACGCCGCGCAGCTCTACGACGTGATTGCGTTGCGCGTTGTGACGCCGGAGGCGAGGGATTGCTACGCGGTGCTCGGCCTCGTGCACCACCGCTGGCGCCCCATGCCGGGCAGAATCAAAGACTACATCGCCATGCCGAAGCCGAACTTCTACCAGTCGCTCCATACGACCGTCATGAGCGATTCCGGGCAGCCCTTCGAGATCCAGATTCGGACGAGAGAAATGGATCTGATCGCCGAGCGAGGCATTGCGGCGCACTGGAAGTACAAGGAGGGCCGGTTCGGTCCGACCGCCGACGACGCGCGGTTCCAATGGCTCCGACAGCTCGTCGACTGGCAGAGTGACGTCTCGGACCCCCGTCAGTTTCTCTCCTCCCTGAAGGTGGACCTCTATCCCGACGAGGTCTACACCTTCACTCCCAAGGGGGAGGTTTTCGCGTTTCCCCGGGGGGCGACCGCGGTGGACTTTGCCTATCGCGTGCACACGGACGTCGGGCATCGCTGCGTCGGCGCGCGGGTCAATGGCCGGCTCGTCCCATTGAAGACGCCGCTCGCGAGCGGAGACATCGTCGAGATCCTGACCGCTCCGAACCAGACCCCCTCGCGGGACTGGCTCTCGTTCGTCGCCACCAGCCGGGCGCGCCACAAGATCCGGCAGTTCATCCACACGCAGGAAAACCAGGAGGCGGTGGACCTCGGCCGGCGGCTCCTGGAAAAGGAGCTGAAGAAGTACAAGCGCACCCTCCGCAAGCTCGAACAGCAGGGCGAGCTCGGCAAGCAGCTCTCCCAGTGGGGTTTCTCGCGTCCGGAGGACCTCTTCGCGGCGCTCGGGTACGGCAAGATCTCGCCGCGCACGGCCCTGGAGCGCTTCGTCCCGGCGGAGGAGCTCGCCCGCCCCGAACCCGGCCGGGACACCGCGGTCTCGCGCGTCTCGCGCGTCGTGCGGAAAATCCTCCCCTTCGGATCGCCCGACATCGTGGTCGTCGGGCACAACGACCTTCTCGCGTCGCTCGCGAAGTGTTGCACCCCGGTTCCCGGAGAGCGGATCGTCGGCTACATCACGCGGGGCAGGGGAGTCTCCGTGCACTCGGAGAGCTGCCCGAACGTCCGAAACCTGCTCTACGACCCCGAGCGCCGGATCACCGTGGCCTGGGCGGGGGAGAAGGCAGAGGCTTACGCGATCGAGCTCGAGCTCCTCTCCGACGATCGACCCGGGCTTCTGGCCGACCTGACGCAGGCCATTGCCGAGGAAGGCTCCAACATCCGGCGGATCGAGGCACGGAGCGAGGAGACGAAGAAAGGCTACATCTCCATCTCGCTCGACACCTCCGACTTGAAGCAGCTCGAGAAGATCCTCGCCCGCTTGAAGGACGTCCCGGGCGTTCGCGAGGTGATCCGGAAATACAACGTCCCGGCGGGGGGGACGGGGTAGAGCTTTCAGCTGTCAGCTATCAGCCGTCAGCCGGGAGCCGAGACCGCCCGGTCTCCGCCTCGCTCGAAACCGCGACCACCTGAAGGGCATCGCCGGCTGATCGAAAATACGAGGCGTCGGCGGAGGGGACGGGATCGAGCTGAGAGCTGATAGCTGATAGCCGACAGCTCAACCCTTCGGTGCCGTGTTCGCCGCGGTCCGGGCGACGGGCTTGGTCACTCTTCCCGACCGCAGGCACCGGGTGCACGCCCGCACGCGCCTTCCGCCGCCGGCCGACGCCGCGCGGACGGTCTTCAAGTTCAAATTCCACTTGCGGGGAGTGACGTTGTGGGCGTGGCTGACTCGATTCCCCGACTTGGGGGTCTTGCCGCAAAAAGCGCACTGCTGGGCCATGCTCCGTTCCTTCCAACTTGCCCGGGTCAAAAAACGTCGCATCCTACACTCAACTGGCCTTTGGGACAAGTTCGCGCCGTCGGAATCCACCGCCGAACGGCCTAAATCCTTCACCAGCCGGAGTATTTTCCGTCCGCAGCCCTTGACTGGGGAAAAACCTTCTGTTACTTTGACCGACAGCCGTAATAAGTCTTAGTCAAAGCCCTTAACCGTATTAAATTTTTCGGTGGGCATATAAGTGCTTTTCAGGAAATCAAAGAACCTGGTTGGCCTCGACATAGGCTCGTCGGCGGTCAAACTGGTCGAGTTGAAGGACGCCAAAGGCGGCGGCTACCGGCTCGTCAAGACGGGGATGGAGACGCTCTCCCCGGAGGCGATCGTGGATGGCGCCATCATGGACGCCTCCCTGGTGGTCGACACGGTGAACCGGGTCGTCTCGTCCTTGACCGTACGAAACAACGACTTCGGCACCTCGCTTTCGGGCCACTCCGTCATCATCAAGAAGATCTCCCTTCCGACGATGTCCGCCGAGGAACTGGCGGAGTCCATCCGGTGGGAGGCCGAACAGTACGTCCCCTTCGACATCAACGACGTGAACCTCGACTACGTCGTGCTCGATGCGACCGGCGGAGAGACGATGGACGTCCTGCTCGTCGCGGTCAAGAAGGACAAGATCGGCGATTACACGAGCGTCATCACACAGGTGGGGAAGACCCCGGCCCTGGTCGACGTGGACGCCTTCGCGCTCCAGAACGCCTATGAGGCCAACTACCCGATCGAGCCGGGGCGCGTCGTCGCCCTCGTCAACATCGGGGCTTCGGTCACAAACGTCAACGTCCTTTCCGGGATGAACACGATCTTCTGGCGAGACATCTCCTTCGGGGGCAACCAGTACACGGACGCCATCCAGAAGCAGCTTTCGCTGTCGTTCGAGCAGGCGGAGACGATCAAGAAGGGGGAGCCGGCCGGCGAGCACTCCCTGCAGGACATCCTGCCCATCCTGCGGTCCGTTTCGGAGGACCTGGCGCAGGAGCTCCAGAAGACGTTCGATTTCTTCGTGGCGACGACCTCGACCGAGAAGATCGATCAGATCTTCATCGCGGGAGGGTCGGCGCGGGTGGTGAACCTCGATACGCAGCTCAAGGAGCGGTTCGGGATCCCGGTCGAGATCATGAACCCCTTCCGGCAGATCGACATCGCAGGAAGCTCGGTCTCCCCGGAATGGCTCACCGAAAACGCCCCGAGCCTCGCCGTGGCCGTGGGCCTCGCGGTCCGCCACATCGGAGACGAATCCGCGTGATTCGGATCAACCTCCTCACCGAGGCGAAGGCGGCGGCCGCCCGCAAGAAGACGCCAATGCTCCCGACGGGAGCGAGGCTCAACAACCTTCTGTTCCTGGCGGGCCTGGCGCTCGGCGTCCTCTACATCGTGGTCGTCGGCCTCGCCCTGACGAACAAGAGGCGGTCGCTCGACGAGGAGATCGGCAAGGCGCGAATCGAAGCCGACCGCCTGAAGTCGATCATCGAAGAGGTGAAGGGCTACGAGCAGAAGAAGGCGAGCCTCGAGGAAAAGATCAACCTGATCAACCAGCTCAAGACGAACCAGAAGGGGCCCGTCCGGCTGATGGATGAGGTCTCGCGGGCCCTGCCCGACCTCGTGTGGCTCTCCGGCCTCGACGTCTCGGCCAATCTCATCACGCTGCGCGGCAAGACCCTTTCGCCCAACGCGGTCGCGACCTACCTCGAGAACCTGAAGAAGAGCCCGTTCTTCGCGGAGCCGGTCTTCAAGAACCTCGGTCAGGATCCGGGTAACCAGGGCATCTACAGCTGGGAAATGAACCTCGTGTTCCGTCCGGCCGCTGCGGCCGGGGCGGCGCCGGGCGCTCCCGCTCCCGCCGGCAAGGCCAGGGCATAGCCATGGCCATCGAACTGAAGCTGGAGGAGCGGAAGTGGTGGCAGGCAGCGCTCATCGGCGTGGTCATCGGCGCCCTTCTCGCCGGCGCCGTCCACTATTTCTGGCTGCGCGGCGTCAAGACGGACGTCGACCGCAAGACGGTAGAGCTGAAAGGGCTTCAGGACGAGAT
>DATNMZ010000026.1:0-4557 GCA_035602095.1 Thermoanaerobaculia bacterium | reverse complement strand
TCGATTGCGTCCAGGTGGGCCTGCCGGAGGTAGAGGAAGAGCGGCAGCGCGAGCGAGACGCCGACGGCGAGGACGGCGACGACGGGCACCCAGAGACCGCGCATGCCCAGTCGCCGCCCCTCCACGCGGACGAAGACACAGAGCACGACGGCGGAGACGACGACGTCCAGGCCGAAAAACGCGCCGATGCGGTTCGCGAAAAGCTCGCGTACCAGCAGCGGAAGATCCAGGCCGTGCGCCATCACCCAGGGCACCAGTTGCGAGTAGGGCAGAAGGAGCCCGAAAGCGCACAAGATGAGGTAAACATGTCGCAGTCTCATGGTCCGCGATTATCCAGGACGTCGAGGCGGGTCGTGAGGGTGATCGGCAAATAGCCAGCCAGGAGGTCGAAGAATGATCCGCAAGCTCCCGTCCGGCGGCTACCGGCTCTACTCCCGGAAGAAAGATCCGAAGACGGGCCGACGACGAAACCTCGGGACCTTCAAGACCCGATCCGCCGCGGAGAAGCACGAGCGGGCCGTGCAGTTCTTCAAGAGGAGGTGAACCGCCGCCGTACAATCCCTCCGAGAGGCCGGAATGTTGAAGATGAAGGGGATTCGGGACGACGAGGCGGAGCGGATCTTCGAAATCCTGATCGCCGGAGCGCCCGCTTCCTCGCAGGACCTCGCCACGGTCGCTCGAATCGCCACGCTCTTGATCGAGGAGAACGAGCTGCCGGGCTCATTCCATGTCGCCGGCGACGGAGTGCTCGCGCTCGAGCTCGACGCGCCGCGGCGCTCCTTCTTTCACAACGGAATCGTGTTCGCGGCTCTGGACGCCGTCAATGACCCCGCCAAGAACCCGACCTTGACTCGCCTCGGCCTCGATCTGCCGGAACGCGGCCCGAAATAGTGGGCCGTAGGGGCGGCCCTTGCGGCCGCCCGGGCGGGGACAAGCCCCGCCCCTACGACCGATCCCGGTACCGAGTCTTTCGCGACAGGACACTGGCGGGCCGAGCGGCGCCACTCAGCGCTTGCGGGCCAGGAACATCCCGTCGCGGACTGTCAGGAGGACTTTCTCCACCCGCGGATCGGCAGCGACTCTGTCGTTGAACGCGGCGATCGCGCGATCGCTCGGCTCTTTCGGGTCGAGGACCTTGCCGCTCCAGAGCGCGTTGTCCGCGACGAGGAGCCCCCCCGGTGAGAGCAGCGGGATGGCCGCGTCGTAATAGTTCGAGTAGTTCTCCTTGTCGGCGTCGACGAAGACGAAGTCCAGGGGACCGCGCAGGGTCCGCAGGGTCTCGAGAGCGGGGCCCATGCGGATCTTGATCTTCGACCCGTGCGGACTGCGCGCGAAGTAGCGTCGCGCGATGCTTTCCGCTTTGGGATCGACGTCGCACGTCACCAGCTCGCCGCCTTCCGGCAGCGCGGACGCGATCATGAGCGCGGAGTACCCCGTGAACATCCCGATCTCCAGGGCGCGCCGCGCGCGGGAGATCGTGACGAGCGTCTTCAGGAAGATGCCCTCGACGCGGCCTACCTGCATCTCCGGCGAGGCCATCGACCGTTGCGTCTCCTCCCGCAGCTCGTCGAACAGCGGGTCAACCGCCTCGGTATGGGACTCGGCGTAGGCTTCGATTTCTTTGGCGACGAGCGGCTGCATGAGCGCGTTATAGCGCGAATCCCGCCCGCTTCCGCGCGCCCCGGACGAGCCGTTCCGATTCGACGATGGCCCGCCGGTGCGCGCCGCGCCCGATTTCCCCGGCCTCGTCCAAAGCGACCACTTCGAAGGCGTAGAACTTCTGCTCCTGGCCCAGAAAGCGCGCCGTGGCGCGCACACGGACTCCCGGAGGCGTCGCCGCGGTGTGGGTCACGTTCACAAGCACGCCGACCGAGACTTCGCCCGGCGCGAGGATCGGAGAAAGCACGCGCGCCGCCGCGAGCTCCATCAGGGCGACCATCCGTGCCGTCGAAAAAACCGGAGGGAAGGAGCCCGCGTGCCCGTCGGAGAGCCGGCTCGCGAGGTCCGTCTCCTCCACGATCCAGCTCGCTTCCGCGGTCGCCCCGACGGTCGGCTCCGGTCTCGCCATGGTGCCCTCCTGATGCGATCCATCCTCGCGACACTTTTCGCGAAGAAATGAGAGGCGCTCAGAACGTGATCAGCCCGCCCACGACCACGAGGACCGCGCCCAGAACGCCGAGGTAGATCGCGAAGGGGCGCAGCGTGTGGGTCTTCAGGTACCGCAGCAGGAACTCGACCGCGAGGTACCCCACGATCGCCGAAGCGAGAAAACCGGCAGCGAGCGGGGCGGGGCCGATCGCCGGGCCGTGTTCCTTCCGAAGGTCGAGGAGCGCCTTGGCTCCCGCGCCGAGAATGATCGGCAGCGCGAGCAGAAACGAGAACCGGGTCGCCTCGTCCCGGCGCAGCCCGCGCAGGCGCCCCGTGCTGATCGTCATTCCGGAGCGGGAGAGGCCGGGGAGCAGGCCGGCCGCCGCCTGCGCCAGTCCCACGAGCAGCGCGTCGAGCCAGTTGATCCCGGAAAGACGTCGCTCGCTCGAGGGGCCTCGCTCGCCGACGCGCTCCGCGACGAGGAAGTAGACGCAGGCCGCCATCATCGCCATCCCGATCGTCAACAGAGTGCGGAACGCCTCGAAGCGTTTCAGAAGGAAGAGCCCGGCGAGGACTCCGGGGATCGTTCCCACGACGATCGGCGCGAGGAGCGCGCGGTCCGTCTCGTCCGCGGCGGGCCGGCCCGTGGCGGCGCGCAGCGCTTCCGAGGCGATCCCGGCCAAAAGCTTCCGAGTTGCCACGATCAGCGCAAGCGCGGTGCCGAGATGGAGCACGAGGTCGAAGGACCGCGCGAGATCCGCGTCGCGGATTTTTAGAAGGGCCTGCGCGATCGCGAGATGGGCGGTCGAGGAGATGGGGATGAACTCGGTGAGTCCCTGGACGACGCCGAGGAGAATCGCCTGGAGGACCGACATGGCCGGCAGAATCTAGCAGAGCCGGCTCCCGCGGAATGTTCGCGCGGACGCGCCGCCCGTCCGTCAGTCTCGTCGCGGAGGCGGCGACCCCGGCGGGGGAGCAGCCGCGGGCGTGGGGCTGCCGGAAGCAGAAGCGTCGGAGGCGGTTCCCCCGTAGGGCAGGTCGGACGCGAGCCATCCGCCCCCGAGCGCCTTCACGAGATTGACACTCGCCGTCATGCGCCGTGTCAGCACGTCCACGGCCAAACGCTCGTTGGCGAGCGCGGCGTTCTGGGCCGTCACGACTTCGAGATAGGTCGTGATGCCGCCCTGGTAGCGGTTCTGCGCGAGCGCGAGCGCGCGCTCGGCGGCGGCGACCGCGTCGGTCTGCAGCACGGATTCCGCCAAGAGGATCCGCACGGCGGCCACGTTGTCCTCCACCTCCTGGAACGCGGTGAGCACACTGAAACGGTATGCCGCGACTGCGCCCTCGTGCGCCGCCACCGCCTGCTCTCGGACGGAGCGCCGGCGTCCGCCGTCGAACAGCGTCGCGAGAATGGAGGGGCCGATGGACCAGAATCGAGCCGGCAGGGAGAACCAGTCCGAGAGCCTCGTGCTCTCGTACCCGCCGCTGGCGGCCAGGAGCAGCCGCGGGAAGAACGCCGCCGTCGCCACTCCGATCTGGGCGTTGGCCGAAGCGACACGCCTCTCGGCCGCCGCAATCTCCGGCCGTCTTTCGAGAAGCTCCGACGGAAGGCCGACGGGGATCAAGGGCGGCGAGTATTGAACGGGCGCCGGCGGGATCTCGAAGTCCCCCGGGGGCTTGCCGGCGAGAATGGCGATCGCATGCTCGAGCTGCGCCCGCGTCAGACGCAGGTCGATCGCCTGCACCTGCGTCGTATAGAGCTGCGTTTCCGCCTGGGCGACGTCCACGCCGGACACGACACCCTGGTCGTGCCGGTTGACCGTGAGCTGCAGCGCCTTCTGGTAGCCGCCGGCCGTCGAGTCGAGGAGCTGGATCTGCGCATCGGCCCCGCGGAGGAGAAAATAGTCGGTCGCGAGCTCCGCGTGCATCGTGAGCCGGACGATCTCGAGGTCGGCGGCGGTCGCCTGGGCGAATGCGACGTTGGATTCGACGTTGCGGCGGATGCGTCCGAAGACGTCCAGCTCGTAAGAGAGATCGACCGGAAGCTGGTAGACCGTCACGGGGGGCGAGACGGCCGGAGAGGTGGCGAGCGCCGCGGCGGTGCGCCCGGCCGGACCCTGCGACCGCGTCGCGGAGGGCGAGGTGGTCACGGTGGGATAGAAGTCGCCGCGGGCGCCCCGCACGGCGGCCCGGGCTCCGCGGAACCTCGCCTCGGCCTGGGCGATCGACTGGTTCGAGACGGAGACCTGCTCCTCGAGCGCGTTCAACGCCGGGTCTCCGAAGATCTCCCACCACTTCCCGCGGGCCGCGTCGTCTCTCGGCTCCGCCGGCTTCCATCGGTCGGGCGCGGCGGCCGGCGACTCCGGAAGGGCCTGCTCCTTGAAGGCCGCGGGCACCGGCGCCTCGGGCCTCCGGTAGTCGGGCCCGACCGCGCACCCGGCGGCCAGCAACGCGGCCGCGGCAGCGGCC
>DATNMZ010000025.1:0-2901 GCA_035602095.1 Thermoanaerobaculia bacterium | reverse complement strand
ACGATCATCTCCGCGCGCGCAAACACCTCGTCCGCCGTCGGGAGGAGCCGGGCGCCCGCGGCGGAATACTCGGCGTCGGCGATGCCCGAGCCTGTTCCCGCGCTCTTCTCGACGACGACTTCGTGGCCGGCGGAGACGAGCGCGCGGACGCCGCCCGGGACCAGCGCGACGCGGTTCTCGTTGTCCTTGATCTCCTTCGGGAGTCCGACGATCATCGGTCCCTCGGATTGTCCTGCGAGATCGGCCGTCGGGGCGAGTGTTGTCCCCGCCCGCGGGCCGCCACTAGTCCGCGTCCCCGTGGGTGTCGATCTGCGCCCGCTGGAGCTTGCCGGAAAAGTCGACGTAGATGCTCTTCCACTCGGTGAAGACGTCGAGGCCGGCGATGCCCGCCTCGCGGTGGCCGTTGCCCGTATCCTTCATTCCGCCGAACGGCAGGTGCACCTCGGCTCCGATCGTGGACGAGTTCACGTAGAAAAGACCGGTCTCGAATTCCCGCATCGCGGTGAACGCCTTGTTCACGTCCCGCGTGTAGATCGATCCGGAGAGGCCGTAGGGAACGGAGTTCGCGATCTTCACGCCCTCCTCGAGCGATCCAATGGGCACCACCGTGGTGACCGGCCCGAAAATCTCCTCGCAGGCGACGCGCATCCTGGCGTTGGCGTCCGCGAACACGGTGGGCGCGAAGAACCAGCCGCGCGCGAGCGCGCCCTTCGAGAGCTTCTCGCCTCCGCAGAGGAGCTTTGCGCCCTCGGCTTTTCCGATCTCGACGTACCGGGCCACGTTTTCCCGCTGCCGTTCCGAGACGCAGGGACCGACGTCCACCCCTTTTTCGAGGCCGTTGCCCACGCGCAGAGCCTTCGCGCCGGCGACGAGCTTCTGCAGGAACGAGTCGTAAACCTTTCGATGCACGAGCAGGCGCGACGAAGCCGTGCAGCGCTGCCCCGTGGTGCCGAACGCGCCCCAGAGCGAGCCTTCGACCGCGAGGTCCACGTCGGCGTCCTCCATCACGAGGATCGCGTTCTTGCCTCCCATCTCGAGGTGGAGCCGCTTGAAGGTCGGAGCGCAGGCGACCGAGATCCGCCGGCCGACCTCCGTCGAGCCGGTAAAGGAGACGACCTTGACGTCCGGGTGGGAGACGAGCGGATCGCCCACTTCCGAGCCCGAGCCCATCACGACGTTCCAGGCACCCGGGAGAAGCCCGGCCTCCTCGAAGACACGGGCGAGCGCGACGACGGACGCCGGAGTATCCGTCGCGGGCTTGATCACCACCGTATTCTCCGCGATCAAAGCCGCCATCCCCTTCCACGCGGGGATCGCCATCGGAAAGTTCCAGGGCGTCACGAAGGCGCAGACGCCGATCGGCTGCCGGACGCACATCGCAAACTTGTTCGGGAGCTCCGACGGCGTCGTGAACCCGAACAGGCGGCGCCCTTCGCCCGCGGCCAGGAACGCCATATCGATGGCTTCCTGGACGTCCCCCCGCGCCTCGGCGAGGACCTTGCCCATCTCCCGCGTCATCAGGCGCGCGAGCTTCTCCTTGTCCCGCTTCAAGATCTCTCCGGCGGCGTAGAGGACCTCCGCCCGGCGCGGCGCCGGCGTGTCCCGCCAGCCGGGGAAAGCTCTCTTCGCCGCCTCCACGGCCGCATCGACGTCGCGGCGATCGCTCTCCGGAAACACGCCGACGAGGTCGTCGCGATCCGCGGGATTGCGATTCTCGAACGTCCGGCCCGACTGGGCGGGGACCCACTCGCCGCCGATCCAGTTGCGCTCCGTCTCGACCGCCAGCTCCGTGGCCATGGTCATCCCTCTCGACTCTTCCCCGCCTCGGGCGGCCCGGGCTTCTCTTCCGGCGCCATGGCGACGCTGCCTTCCAGCCGCGCGCCCTCCGCGATGACGACCTTTGGGGCCTGGACGCTCCCCTCGACGGCGCCCGAGCTCGTGAGCTCGGCCCGCTCCGAGGCGCGGACGTCGCCGCGTACCCGTCCGCCGACGACGACCTGCCGCGCGTGGATCTCGCCCTCGACCTCGCCGTCGGAGCCGACGGTCACGCTCCGATCGACCCGGATGGTCCCGTGGAACTTCCCGTTGACGACGATGTCCTCGTCTCCGGAGAGCTCGCCGACGAATCGGGTCCCCGGCCCCAGGACCGTGGCGGCCGAACCCGTCCGGCCGGAACCGGACGCGTCCGGAGAGCTCTTCGAGTCGGGTTTTCCGAGAATCGCCAGAGACCGCCTCCCGAAAAAAGGGGAGCTGAGTCTAGCAAACGGATTTCCGCGCGGCCCGCTCGGGACCGCGCCCCCGGCTCATCGCCGTGCGGGCCGAGGCGGGCTCCGTTTCTCGCCGCCTGCCGGGTGGGGCTGAGAGAGCCCCCCGAGCAGCGCGGCGAAGATGTGCCGGACCTCCCGTTCCGAGAAAGCGGCCGGCCTGCCGAGCCGGTGAGCGATCAAGCGGTCCCGAATCATCCCTTCGGCGGCGCCCATGACCGCGGAAGCCATCGCGGCGTCGCTGAACTCCTGCGGGAAGCTCCCGTCCCGCTGACCCCGGTGGATCAGGGCCCGAATCAGCTCCGTGAACTCGAGGAACCCCTTCGAGAGGACGATTTCGTCCGCCGCCCCCCGAATGCGACGGCCCTCGAAGAGGAAGAGAAAGGCGAGCTCCGGATCCTGGCCGAAACCCTTCGTGACCGCGGAGAGCACGTCGAGGACGGCCTCGCGGGCGTGCGGCGCGTTGGCGATCCGCTTCTGGACCTCGTCATTCAACGGCTGCCAGCTCTCGTTGAAGATCGCCTCGAGCAGACCGGCCTTCCCGTCGAAGTAGCGCACGAGCTGGGACTCCGAGGTCCCCGCCTCGCGGGCGATGGAGGCGGTGGACGCCTGCTCATAGCCATGCCGCGCAAACAGC
>DATNMZ010000024.1:0-3141 GCA_035602095.1 Thermoanaerobaculia bacterium | reverse complement strand
GGCGGTCGCCCGAGGAAAACGGCCGGGCGATGACCTCGAGAAGCTTGCGTGCGACGAAGGCCGCGTCCTCGGCTTTCGCGATCTCCGGAAGCAGGACGACGAACTCGTCGCCGCCAACCCGCGCGACCGTGTCGCTTTCCCGCACGCTCTGAGCCAGCCGCCGGGCGACCTCTTCGAAGACGGCGTCGCCGGTGCGGTGGCCGAACCCGTCGTTGATCGTCTTGAACAGGTCGAGATCGAGAAAGAGCACGGCGAGGAGCTTGCCCCCTCGGCGCGCTTTCGCAAGACACAGGTTCAAACGCTCCATGAGAAGCGCACGGTTGGGCAGACCGGTCAGCGAGTCGTGAAAAGACTGGAAGAGGATCAGCTCCTGGGCGCGTTTGCGGTCCCCGATATCCCTCGTAATCGAGGCGATGCCGGCCAGCTCTCCGAGACTGTCCCGGATCGGAGAGACGGAGACAGCTACCTCGAGGATCGAGCCGTCCTTGCAGATGCGCTCGGACTCGTACTGGACGACGGGCTCACCGGAACGGATGCGCTGGAGGATCCCCTCGATCTCTCCCTCGCGGTCGGGAAGTTCCAGGAGCGAGATCGGACGCCCCTCCGCTTCGACGGCCGAATAGCCGAACATCTTCGTGGCGCCCGCGTTCCAGGTCGCGACGCGGCCATCCGCCGTCGTCGAGATTACGGCGTCCTGGGAGGACTCCACGAACGCCGCGATGCGGAGCAGCGTCGCTTCGTTGCGCCGCCGGTCCGTGATGTCCACCGCGACGGCGCCGAGCAGAACACGGCCGGACTGACTGCGGAAAGGGAACTTCAAGACCAGCCAGTGGCGCGAACCGGCCGGCGTCGGCAGCGTCTCCTCGACCTCGAGAATCGCGCCCGTCGTAAACACCGTCTGATCGTGCTGCCGAACGCGCTCCGCGATCGCAGCGGGGAGCCATTCGGCATCCAGTTTCCCTACCAGCGATCTCCCGTCCGGGGCGAAAACGCTTTCGAATGCCCGGTTGTAATAGATGAGGCGTCCGTCCGCGTCTTTCAAGAACTCGAGGGCGGGGTTGTGCTGCCGCAAGAGCTCGCCGTGGGCCTCGGCGGCTTCCGCCGCGGGCGGGCTCGAGGGCCTGGAAAACGGCGTGGCCGGCAGGGCCGTCGGCCGCGTGGCCGCCCCCTTCGCGGGCGCCTCTTTTCCTCCGGGCTCGACGCGAAATCCCGCCACCGGACCTCCTGAGTTGTCGATAAACCGAGGGCTTCCGGTACTCCCTTTCCAAGCTCCCTGCCAGAGCCGGGCGCTCCGTGGTTTCAGTCACTTGGAACCCGAGATGGCGCTCCGGCAGCCAATCCGTGGCACTCCGTTTCGCTCCCGATGACAGAAATCCGCGCGCCCGCCTCCGAAAGGAGGGAGCCCGGCCGGGTGATACAGTTACTGGTCTCGGTTCGCTCGCCTTTGGTCAGACGGGTTCTGGCGATCCCGAACGAAAAGCAAACGAGAGCTCGAAGTGTCGCGCCGGCGCACTTCGGGTCGCCTCAGTCCCGGCACCTCCGCCGGAAGCAACCCGGCACCAAGGATGGGCTCGATGAAACTCTACGTCGGAAACCTCGCGCACAACATTTCGGAGGACCAGCTCCGCGATGCATTCACCCGCTTCGGCAAACCGGACTCGGCGAGAATCATCACGGACCGGACTTCCGGGCAGTCCAAGGGCTTCGGATTCGTGGAGTTTTTGAGCGACGAAGAGGGCAGAGCCGCGATGGCGATGCACGGTACCGAGTTCGGCGGCCAGAAGCTGACCGTCAACGAGGCGCGGCCGAAGAACGATACTTCGCGAGCCTGAGCACGGGCGGGAGCCGCGGACCCTCGTCCGCGGCGTTTCCCGCGCCGGCTTCGCCGGACCTCAAGCCCGTCGCAGGGCGGGGTCCATCTCCGGCGCGTACTTCGGGACACAGACTTTCGTCACCTGCCCGCACGGGCACAGGAGCGGAAACGACTCGCCGACGCTTCCGCCGATGCTGTCCTCGCCGGTGGCGCCGCACTTGTCGCAGGTCCAGGCGATCGGCCGGATCTGCAGGCCCGTGAAACCGGACCAGAAGCCCAGGCAGCTCTTCAAGGTGGACCAGGTCTCGTAGACCGTCGTCTGGCCGCTTTCGAGGGAGAGCATCCGGCGGATGGCGGCGATCTCGTTTGCCGAGTGTGCATCGAAATGCGCGAGGCGGCCCCGAAGCGCCGCGTCGGTCAGAACGCCGATCTTCCGGGGAGCGGCCGCCGAGTCGCTGGAATCGACGGTCAAGAGAATGAGCCCGGGGGACTCGTCCACTCGCGGGAGCCGGGAGAGTCCGATCGCGTAGGTACGGCGCCGTTTCAGCTCGCGGGCCGGGATAAGGGCCGGGCGAAGAGCCTTCTGCCGAATGCCGGCGGCCCGGGTCGTCGTTTCGATGCCGACGGGAGAGATCCGCGGGTTCCCATTCATGGTGCACGTCCCTTTCGCCGAAGGCCGGCGACGGGAGGTCACGGAGGCGCGTGGGTCCGTCGGAGGGAGTCGGAGCAAATTCAGCTTATCACGTTCCGTCGCTTCCGCTCGCTGCGGGACCCGCTCACGCGCCGGCAGGCGGCTCGGCCGGATGCGACCTCGACCGCCTGCCTGGTCCCTCCGCTCGCTCTCGCTCCCGCAGCGCGAGCCTCCTCCCTCCCTTCGGTCGGGAGACTTCTCGCGCTGCGAGCTGATGGATTGGTCCGGCTTTAGAAGCGGTACCGGCTCCGGGGTGCCGCGGGAGACGTCGCACCAGTGACGCCGACGGGTAAGCTTCGCCGAGGTGATGTTTACCCCTCTCGAAATCGCCGCCGTGCTCTTCGGGATCGTGAGCGTGTACCTGTCCGTGCGCGAGAACATCTGGAGCTGGCCGACGGCCATCGTCAACGTCACCCTCTACATCTTCGTGTTCTTCCGGACGAGGCTCTACGCGGACATGGCGTTACAGTTCGTGTACATCGGAATTTCAGTCTACGGGTGGTACGAGTGGCTGCACGGCGGCCGGGAGAAGGGCGAGCTGGCGGTCTCCCGCGGGACGCGCCGGCTCGCGGTCGTCCTCGTCGGGATCGGCATTCTCGCGACGGGACTCATCGGCGCCGTGCTCTCCCGTTACACG
>DATNMZ010000023.1:0-6609 GCA_035602095.1 Thermoanaerobaculia bacterium | reverse complement strand
GTCCGGGGACGCCACTGGCAGGATCCTATCGGACGGTCTGGCCCCTTGCGCGAGCGCTCGCGGGCATCCCGACCGCAGCTTTTCGGTTAACGGCCTCCGTGCTATCCTGCCCGCCCTCCGACGTGGGGCTGTAGCTCAGTTTGGGAGAGCGCCTGAATGGCATTCAGGAGGTCGCCAGTTCGATCCTGGTCAGCTCCACCAAGCCGCCCACCGAAGGCAGACCCCCGGCACTAGGCTGCGCCGGCTCCGCCGGCGCTATCTCGAATGCTCCTCGAAGCCGAGGATCGAACCGTCGACCTCCGGGGGCTCGGGGGGCCGCCAGCCGGCCCCCCGCTCATGGAGCGCGCCGGGTCCCGCTCGCGGGCGAGCGGGCCAGTTCGATCCTGGTCAGCTCCACCATGCCGTCCACCGAAGGCAGACCCCCTCTCATCACGAGATAATCGGCGAGGAGAAAGGGGCTACCGGTCGACTGTCGCCCCAGGACAGTTTTGTGATCACGGTCGAACGGGTGTCTTCTCTTTTCGCCTGAGGCCTGAGGGAGGTGCACGCAAGAACGTCAGCCGCTTCGTAGATTCTTTTCTGCGTTCGGCCACCGGAAGGACGTGGCCGAGGGACTTCATAAGCCGGACGGCTCGAAGGGAGGAAGAATCTCATGAGGCACTTGATTTTTGGGGGTTTGCTGGGTCTTGTTCTCGCGTCGGTTCCGTCGCAAGTGACGGAGGCACCCACCGGGTTCGATAACAAGAGCAACGGCGTGGTCGATGACGAGACCCACCAGGCCGATCAGAAGATATTCGACGAGACGGAAGCTGTCGCGGATGGACTTGGGCCACTCTACAACGCGCAATCCTGCCGCGAATGTCACCAGAACCCGACCTCCGGGGGATCGAGCCAGGTCCTGGAACTTCGCGCCGGCCACCTCGGACCGGACGGGCGTTTCCGCAATCCTGAGATTCCCATTGCTCACGGAGCCGAGATCATCTCTGGCCGTTCGCTGGTCAATGACCGCTCCATCTGTCCCAGCGGGGACTTCCCGAACACGGAGATTCAGGAGCGCCTGCCCGACACGGAGACGATTCGCACGAATCGGGTCTCGGTCAATCTCCTCGGGGATGGCTTTGTCGAGGCGGTAGCCGATCAGACTCTGATTGATCTGGCGCACGAGCAGTGCGAGGACAGCCGGGGCAAGATTTGTGGTCAGATCCTTTACGTTCCGATCGTGGAAGCCCCGGGGCAAACCGGCGTGGGGCGGTTCGGCTGGAAGAATCAGCAGGCCAGCCTGCTTTCGTTCTCGGGTGACGCCTACCTGAATGAAATGGGAATCACGAACCGGCTCTTCCCGGACGAGGTCACCAACCTGTGCAATACAGCGTCGGAGCCGAACAGCAAGCCGGGCCCGGACGGTCTCGAAGACATAGACAACTTTGCTCGCTTCGTGCGGGCGACGAAGGCCCCCGCTCGCGACACGGCGCTGGCGGAAACTCCGAAGGCCAGGCGCGGGTCGGAGCTCTTTGACAAGATCGGGTGCGCGACCTGTCACGTTCGCACGTTGGTGACGGCGTCTGCGGGCACAAAGATCAACGGCGGAACGTTCACGATCCCGGACCCCCTCGGGCAGAAGACGATTCACCCCTACAGCGACTTCCTGTTGCACAACGTGGGAACCGGCGACGGCATCGTCATGGCCATGCCGGAGCATTACGGCCGGAGCGTCTACAAGATCCGCTGGGAGAATCTGTCACCGGACGGATTCCAGAAAACGCGGAACAAGATCCGCACGGCGCCCTTGTGGGGCGTTCGTCTGCACTCCAGGCTGATGCACGATGGCAATTCGGCGACGTTCCGCGACGCCGTCTTGCGTCACCAGGGAGAGGCTCACCGTGTGACGCACCGCTTTCAAAGGCTCTCTCGCAAGGATCAGGAGGCTCTGCTGGAATTCTTGCGGTCCTTGTAAAGACGGGCGAGCGGGGGCCCGCCCGCAGCTTATCCAGGCCTTGGAGGAGGCAGAGAAGCTCCTGAGGACTTGAAAAGGACGCTCGCCAAGGCCTAAAGAAAGAAAGGCCGAAGGATGCCGCCGTCGCTCGTTCGCGAAGGACGGTCTACTTCGCGCAGGGCGCGCCGGCGTCCACCCACTGCTTGAACTTCGCCACGAACTCCGCGTGGGGCACGGACACGGGGGCGCGGCCGACGCCCGGATCCCAGCCCCAGAGCACGAGCTTGTCGTGGCTGACGTGCTCGAGAAGCGCGGCCAGATCCTTGCCGCCGTTTGACTCCTTGTTCTTGACCGTGCGGCACAGGTCGCCGCTCGAGAGTCCGATGAAGACCATCTTCCTCTCCGGCGGCGGCAGGTGCCAGTTCGGCGCCCCGGGCGGCATGTGGATCCCGTAGCTCGCGGGCGGGTTCGCGAAGGAATGGCAGGTCGCGCAGGAAAACCCCGGAGACCCGTTTCCGTCGGGCCCGCGCCGGACGTTCTGCGCGTGCACGAGTCCCTCGTCGAACTGCAGGGGTACCTCGCCGGGAATGTGGCAGTTCTGGCAGCGCGGATGCTGCAGAACGGCGCGCACGGTCTCGAACGCGGCGATGCCCTCCTGTTCCGAGACTGCGGATGCGGGAGGCCCGGCCGAAACGACGACCGCGCCGGCCGACAGGGCGAGGCCCGCGCACGGAAGGACCCATCTCCATCGCAGGGTCGAAGCTCGATGGGCTTTCATGACTTCGCCTCCGCTTTTGGGTTGCCCGATTCGGCGAGCCGCAGCGGCAGCCGCCGGAGGCGCTTCCCCGTAGCCGCGAAGACGGCGTTGGCGACGGCGGGCGCGATCGGCGGCGTCCCCGGCTCGCCGACGCCGCCGGACTTCTCGGCGCTCTTCACGATGTGCGTTTCGACCTGCGGCATCTCCTGGAGTCGGAGCAGCGGATAGTCGTGGAAGTTGGATTGCTGCACGCGTCCCTCTTTGAAACGCAGCTCGCCGTAGAGCGCGGCCGAGAGTCCGAAGACGACCCCCGACTCCATCTGCGCGGCGACACCGGCCGGATTGACGCACACGCCGCAGTCCACGGCGCAGACGACTCGATGAACGCGGATGCGATTGCCTTCCACCGAGACTTCGGCCACCTGGGCGACGAAGCTGCCGAAGGATTCGTGCACGGCGATCCCGCGCGAACGCCCCCGGGGGAGCGGGTTGCCCCATCCCGCCTTCTCGGCGGCGAGGTTCAAGGCTTTGAGGTGCCGCGGATCGTTCTTCAGCAGCCGGCGCCGGTATTCGAGCGGGTCCTGTCCCGCCGCGTGCGCGAGCTCGTCCACGAAGCCCTCCATCGCGAAGGCGGTATGCGAGTGGCCGACGGACCGCCACCACAGGACCGGTATCCCGGGCTTCGGGGAATGCAGCTCGACTCGATGATCGGCCGTGCCCTTCACATAGGGCGAATCGGCTGCGCCCTCGACGGAGGTTCCGTCCACTCCGTCCTTGATCAGAATGGGCGCGAACGGTGTGCCCTCGATGATGGACTGGCCGACGATCGTCTGGCGCCAGGCGACGGGCAGGCCGGCGGCATCGAGACCGACGCTGAACCGGTGAAGCCACATCGGCCGGTAGTAACCGCCGCGCATGTCGTCCTCACGCGTCCAGACGACCTTGACCGGCATCCCGGCCGCCTTCGCGACGTGGACCGCTTCGCTGACGAAATCGGTCGCGGGATTGGCCCGGCGACCGAAACCTCCGCCGAGAAACATCGTCGAGATCTTCACCTGCTCGGGGCGCAGGCCCGCGATCTTTGCGGCGGCCGCCTGGTCGGGGGTCTGGAACTGCGTCCCGGTCCAGATCTCGCATTGATCCGGGCCGAGCCGGACCGTGCAGTTGAGCGGCTCCATCGTGGCGTGGGCGAGGTACGGAAGCTCGTATTCCGCTTCGAGCCGGCTCGCGGCCTTTCGCATCGCGGCATCGGCGTCTCCCGCCGCGGCCGCCTTCAGGCCGGGCGAACGGGCGAGTGCGCGGAACTCTTCGCGCATCCGGTCCGTGTCGAGAGCGGCCGATGGCCCGAGATCCCACTCGATCTGGAGCGCGTCCCGGCCGAGTTTGGCGGCCCAGAAATGCTCGGCGACGACCGCGACGCCGGAGGGAACCGCAACGACGGTCTTGACCCCCGGCACCGCTTTCGCCTTCTCGGCCTGGAACGACTTCACTTTCCCCCCGAACACGGGGGCCCGGGCGACCACCGCCGTCATCAAGCCCGGAAAATGGACGTCCATCCCGAACTGTGCGCGGCCCGTGACCTTTTCCGGAGAGTCGAGTCGTTTGGTCGGAGTGCCGATCCGCTTCCAATCCTTCGGCGCCTTGAGCTCGACCGACGCCGGCGGAGAGAGTTTCTGAGCGGCCGCCGCGAGCTTCCCGTAGGAGAGCGACTTGCCGCCCTGGGTGACGAACCCGTTTGCGGCCCGGCAGCTCTTTGGATCCACGCCCCACTGCTGTGCCGCGGCGCGGATCAGCATCTCGCGCGCCAGGGCGCCCACCTGCCGGTAGCGATCGAACTCCGACCAGGTCGTGGTCGAGCCTCCCGTCATCTGCATGCCGTAGGCGGTGTGCGCGTATGCAGGGGCGGCCGGAGCGTGCTCGACGCGGACCTTCGACCAGTCGCACTCGAGCTCTTCGGCAAGGAGCATCGGCAGCGTCGTCCAGATCCCCTGTCCCATCTCCGCGTGCGCGAGCAGCACCGTGACGCTCTCGTCCGACCCGATGCGCAGAAACGCGTTCGGCGAGGGGAGCTTCGGCGCGGCCGCCGCCGGAGCCTCTTGCGCCAGGGTCCGCGCGAGAACGGAGCGGCCCGGCAGATAGAACCCGATGACGAGACCGGCGGCTCCACCGGCGGAGGTCTTGAAGAACTGGCGGCGGCTGACGTCTTTTCCCGCGTCCATGGCTCACCCTCCCACGATCTCGGACGCCCGGCGGACGGCCGCTCGAATGCGCTGGTAGGTCCCGCACCGGCAGAGGTTGCCGCACAGGGCCGCGTCGATGTCCGCGTCGCTCGGCTTCCGATTGACCTTCAGCAGAGCGGCCGCGGCCATGACCTGACCGGGCTGGCAGTAGCCGCACTGGACCACGTCCGTCTCGATCCAGGCGCGCTGCACGGGATGCAGCTCGCCGGAGGAAAGGCCCTCGATCGTGGTCACCGCCCTGCCGGCGACCGCGCGGACGGGCAGGACGCAGGAGCGCACAGCCTGGCCGTCCAAGTGCACGGTGCAGGCGCCGCACTGCGCCATGCCGCAGCCGTACTTGGTGCCGGTCAGCCCGAGGAGGTCCCGGAGCACCCAGAGCAACGGCATCTCTTCCGGCGCGGTGACGTCACGCACCGTTCCGTTGACCGTAAGCTTCATCACTCACCTCGCAGGAGTCGAAGAGTTTCCCCTTCGGCCTTTACCGGCCGATACTACTTCGGAAAACGGGGACGGCAGATACCGTTTCGATCCCGGTCGGCTCCCCGAGCAGAACCGAAGTTCTCGGATTTCGCCGCAGCCGACCGCGAGGTCGTCGTCGAGAGCCGAAGCCCTTACAATGGCCTGGCTTCTGGCCGCCTCGAACAATATCGGTAGAGCGGTGAACCGAGAAAGCGCGGAAGGTCCGCACAGTCACGAGAGGGATTGGATGATCCGGTTCCCGGAGCTCGACCGCCCCGTCTGGGCCCGCTACGGGGTCGCCCTTCTCGCCACCGCCGCCGCCCTGTCCTTGACGTTCGGGTTCTGGCCGGTCTTTCGCGGTTCGCCGTTCGTGCCGATGTTCCTCGCCATCTTCTTGACGGGGTGGTTCGGCGGCGGCGGCCCGAGTCTCCTCGCCGCGATCCTCGGCGCGCTCGGGATCGGCTTCCTGTTCGAAACTGGCGATCCCGGGGGCCTCCTGCGGATGCTGCTCTACCTGGCCGTGGCCGCCGTCGCCAGCGTGCTGCACGGCCAGCTCTGGAGAACGAAGCGCCGGCAGGCGCAGCTGATGGAAGAGTTGGAGAGCGCGCGCCGGGGGGCGGAGAGCGCTCACCGGGATCTCGGGCAGATCCTGGAAAGCTTGACCGAAGGGTTTTGCACGCTCGACCACGACTACCGATACACACATCTCAACCGGCAGGCCGAAGAGATCCTCGGCCGCCCCCGCGAGGAGCTTCTCGGAAAGAACGCCCTCGAGGGATTTCCCGTCGCCGAAGACGACCTGCGCTTTCTTCGGAGGGCGATGGAGAAAAGGGAAGCCGGCCAGTTCGAAGTCTTCTTTCCGGCTCTCCGGAGCTGGTTCGACGTGCGCGTCGCTCCCGCCGTCAACGGCATTTCCATTCTCTTCCAGAACATCAACCGAAAGAAGCAATCCGAGGAAACGCTCCAGCGTCTCGCGGCGGTCGTGGAATCCTCGGAAGACGCCATCATCGCAAAAACGCTGGATGGCCGGATCAGCGCCTGGAACGCAGGCGCCGAACGACTGTTCGGCTATTCCGCCGAGCAGATCCTCGGGCAGCCGGTCTCCACTCTCATGCCCGCCGACCGCCGCGACGAGATGTACCAAGTCCTCGAACGAATCAAGCGCGGCGAGCGTGTCGAGCATTTCGAGACGATTCGCGTCAAGAAGAGCGGAGAAAGCG
>DATNMZ010000022.1:0-3379 GCA_035602095.1 Thermoanaerobaculia bacterium | reverse complement strand
GCCGCGCTCGCCGGCCAGACTCTCTTCGGCGAGAACCGGGTCGCCGAGGGCGTCCGAAAGATCGAGGTCCTTCGGGCCGATTTTCCGAGCCTGGAATGGAGGCTGATCGGCCCGCTCCAGGCCAACAAGGCGAAGGCGGCGCTACAATGGTTCTCGATGCTGGAAACTCTGGACCGGGAAAGACTTGCCGTGAGGCTGCAATCCCTGCTGCCGCCCGACTCGCGCCCCTTTCCGGTGCTGATCGAAGTCAACGTCGCGAGCGAAGCGACGAAGGCCGGGGCCCTCCCGGGAGAGGGCGGGGATCTCGCCGCCGCCGTCCTCCACGCCGGACGGCTCGACGTGCGCGGCCTGATGGCCGTCCCGCCGTTCGATGAAGACCCGGAGGCCGCGCGGCCTCACTTCCGCCGGCTCCGCGAGATCCGCGACCGCCTTCGCGAGCGATTCGGACGCGCCTTTCCGGAGCTCTCGATCGGCATGAGCCATGACTTCGAAGTGGCCGTCGAAGAGGGCGCGACGGAAGTCCGCATCGGCACCGGGCTCTTCGGCGAGCGGAGAGATGCGTGAACGTCGGAGGCGCCTTCGTAGGCGGCCTCATGACTGTCGTCTTCGCCCTCCTGAACATCATCAAGTGGCTGGTCATCATCGCCGCCGTGATCTCCTGGTTGAACCCCGATCCCCGCAATCCCATCGTGCAATTTCTCTACAAGACGACCGAGCCGCTGCTGCGCCCTTTCCGCCGCCTCCTGCCGCCCGGACGCACCGGGGGGATCGACTTCTCGCCGCTGGTGCTCATTCTGCTCATCGTTTTCATCGAGGCCGTTCTGTCGCGGCTGCTGGCGCAGCCCTACGGTCTGTCATTTCAGTCCTGAGGAGGTCCCCATGCCCCATTTGACGCCCCTCGAGATCCAGAAGCACGACTTCTCGCGCAAGTGGAAAGGCTTCGATCCCGTCGAAGTGGAGTCGTATCTCGCGCTCGTCGCCGAAGAGATGGAGGAGCTCACGCGCGGAAACTCGGAGCTCGAAAACCGTGTCCGATCGCTCCAGGAGGAGAACGCGGAGCACCGGGAGCGCGAGAGGATCTTGAAGGAGACGCTCGTGGCGGCACAGCGCGCCTCCGAGGAGATCCGCGGCGCCGCGACCCGGCAGGCGGAGCTCATGATCCAGGAGGCCCAGGACTCGGGCGAGCGTCTGACCCACAATGCCCTCCAGCGCGCGGCCGAGATCGAGAAGGCGATTCACGAGCTGAAGATGCACCGCTTCAGCCTCCGCCTGGAGCTCCAGAAGATGCTGGAGCTGTTCGGACAGGTCATCGAGAACGACCGCGAGGAGGACCAGAGAGACCGGCCGCTGTCGTACTTGACGCGCAAGCCGGAGAAGGGCGAGACGGTCGGATAGGAATAGCTGTCGGCTGTCAGCTGTCAGCGGCCCCCGGAGGTCTCGCGGTAGGCTCCCGCCTGCGTGAAAAAGGTCTCGAGTTCATCTCCCTCCCTCGAGTTTCGCAACGCCGCGTGCCTCGCGACCCCCGTGGGATCCACGTCGCGGCGCGGAAAAGCGCAGGGAGAGATCCTGCGCCTCTTCCATGCGGCGCTGCGCGCGGAGAACGGACGCATCGTCTTCGCCGGCCTGGAGGCCGAGTACGCTCGGGCGTTCGCCGGCCAGGACGCCGACGTGTCGATCGACGCGACGGGTCAGACCCTTCTCCCGGGACTCGTGGACGCCCACACCCATCCCGTCTGGACGGGCGACCGCGGGCCGGAAATCGGCCGCCGCCTCGGCGGGGAGAGCTACGCGTCGATTGCGGCGGAAGGCGGCGGAATCCAGGAGACTGTCCGCGCGACGCGTGCCGCCACCGATCGAGAGCTCCGATCGACCGTCGATAGGCGGCTCGCGAAGATGCGCGCCCACGGCACGACCACCGTGGAGGCCAAGACCGGCTACGGCTTGACCGTCGAACACGAGCTCCGCGCGCTTTCGCTTCTCGCGGAGACCGACGCGGAGGATCTCCCGCGTGTCGTGCCGACGCTGCTGGCCGCACACGAGTTTCCCCCGGAACGGCGCGACCGGCCGGACGACTGGGTCGAGACGATTGTGTCGGAAATCGTGCCGCGGGCCGCCGGCCTCGCGCGCTTCTGCGACGTGTTCTGCGAGGAGGGCGTGTTCACGGTCGATCAGTCGCGCCGGATCCTGACGGCGGCCCGCGCCGCGGGAATGGGAATTCGCATTCACGCGGACGAGCTCACCCGGTCCGGCGGGGCGCGGCTCGCCGCCGAGCTGTCGGCGTCATCGGCCGACCACCTGCTCTGCATCGGCGAGGCGGAAGTCGCGGCGCTCGCCCGCTCGGGCACGACGGCCGTTCTGCTTCCCGGAACGGCGTGGTGGATGCGGTCGCGGCCCGCTCCCGCCCGCGCTCTCATCGAGGCCGGGGTTGCGGTGGCCGTCGCATCCGACGCCAATCCGGGGACCTGCTATACCGAGTCTCTCGCCGCGGTGGCCGCTCACGCCTGCCTCGACTCGCGCCTCTCCGCCGAAGAGACTCTGACGGCGATGACTCTGAACGCGGCCGCATCGCTCGGCCTCGCCGGCGAGACGGGATCGCTCGAGCCCGGGAAGGCAGCGGACGTTCTCCTGCTCGACGCGCCCGACGATCGGCACCTCGTCTATCATTGGGGGGTCAATCTGGTGGCGGGCGTCTCTCTCCGCGGCCACTGGGTCAGCAACGCGACGCGATGACCGACTTCTCGAAACGCACTCTGATCGAGTTCATCGACGCGCTGGGGTCGGACGCGCCGACGCCCGGCGGGGGAACCGCCGCTGCCGTCGCCGGAGCGATGGGTTGTGCCCTCGCGGAAATGGTCACCGCGCTGACGCTCACGCGGGAGAAGTTCGCCGGCGTGCATGCCGCGATCCGCCCGATTGCCGAGGCCGCGGCGGCCGCCCGCCTCGAGTTCCTTCGCCTCGCCAATGAAGATTCTGCGGCCTACCAGCTCGTCGTAGCGGCCCGGCGCCTGCCGAAAGAGAGCGATGACCAGAAGAAGTTGCGGACGGAAGCGCTCGCCGCCGCGAACCGCCGCGCGACCGAGGTCCCGATGCGGACAGCGCAGCTCGCCGTCCGGATCCTCGCCGCCCTCCCGGAGCTCATCGACAAGGGCAATCCGAACGCCGTCTCCGACGCGGGCTCGGCGGCTCTTCTCCTGGAAGCCGCCGCGGAGGGCGCCCTTTTGAACGTCGGGATGAACCTGTCCGGAATCCCGGATCCCGCGTTCGTCGCCGCCATGCAGAAGCAGACGACCGACGTCCAGAACGACTCGCAGCGGCTCCGCGCGCACGTTCTCGCCGCCGTTCGCAAGAGCTTCTAGTGTCTCCAGCGGTTCGGAGGGGC
>DATNMZ010000021.1:0-9944 GCA_035602095.1 Thermoanaerobaculia bacterium | reverse complement strand
CGCCGCAGGATGCGGCCGCCGGCCGGGTCCGGAGCGCCGGCGCCGATTCCGGCGGCCCGGAGAGCCGCCGAATTGACCCAGACGGCGTGGCCGTCTATCCGCCGCGCCACGGCGGGCCGGTCCGGGACCGCGGCGTCCAGGTCCCGCGCGTCCGGAAAGCTTCCGCCGGGCCACCGGTTCTGGTCCCAGCCGCGCCCCTCCGCCCACGCGCCCGCCGGAAGCCGCGCGGCGGTCGCCGCCATGCGGCGGGCCGCTTCCGCCGCGTCCTTCGCGCCCTTCAAGTCCGCCGTTTCGAGCGCCTTGCCGAGGCCGAAAAGATGGCCGTGCGCGTCGGTCCATCCCGGAAACACGAACGCGCCCGGGATCTCGACGACGGAGGCGCTCGGCGAAATCTCCCGAGCCTGCCGCAGGTCGCCGACGAACAGGATCTTCCCGCCGCGCAGGACGACGGAGGCGCGCCGCCCCGGCGACCGCGCCGTGTCGTAGACGGTGGCGCCGTCCAGGCGCAGATCGCCCGGGGGCGCGGAGGCCGGGCCTGCCGCCGCGGCGAGAGTCACGAGCGAAAGAGCGGGAAGCAGAAACGACATCCGCGCGATCTTAGCCCGGATAGCGCGCGCCGCCTCACGTCCGCCGGACGAGGAGGAGGGTCTGGTCGTCGTATTGCGGCATGCCGCGCGCAAAATCGTTGACTCGGCCGAGGACTTCGTCGGAGAGCTGGCGCAGGGGGAGCGCCCGCCGCTCGCGGACGTCCGCGGTGAGCCGGTCCAGGCCGTACTCCTCGTCCGCGCCGTCGACGGCTTCCGTGAGTCCGTCGGAATACACGCAGAGGAGATCGCCCGGGTCCATCGCGCGCACCTCCTCTCTCCACGTGGAGTTCGGAAGCATCCCGACGGGGACCCCCGTCGAGTCGAGGTGGTCCAACTGCCCCGACTTCCGGACGAGGAGAGCCGGATTGTGCCCGGCCGAGACGTACCGAAGAACGCCCGTGTCCGGCTCGAGGAGCCCGAAGAAGAGCGTCAGAAACTTTCGGGTCGCGGCGAAGCGGCGCAGGTGCCGGTCGATCCGGGAGACGAGCTCCGCAATCGTCTTCGCCTCGTCGATCTGCAGATGGACGGCGGCGTGCACGGTCGACACGAGGAGCGCCGCCGGCACTCCCTTGCCGGAAACGTCGGCCACGAGGAAGGCCACACGGCCGCCCGCCAGCGGGAAGACGTCGTAATAGTCGCCGCCGATGTGGCGCGCCGGAATGTTCGCCGCCGCGAGCTCCACGCCGGCCACGGCCGGCAAGAACCGCGGGAGGATCTCACGCTGAATTGCGGCGGCGAGCTCGAGCTCCCTTTCGATCCGCTCCTTCTCGATCGCGTCGCGGTGAAGCCGCGCGGTCTCGATCGCCGCGGCGGCCTGGTTGGCGAAGAGAGACAGCAGCCGGGCGTCGGTCGCGGTGAAATCGAGGATGCTTCCGTCGCGCGACTCCTTGTCCGCGACCGCCAGAAACCCGAGGCGCCGGCCGGGCACGGCGATCGAGACCGCGAGGCACTTCTCGCATCCGGACAGGCGCTCCCCCGCGGTGGGCACCGAGGCGGCGGCGTTGTTGATGACGGCTTCTCCGTCGGGGATCCGCCAGGACACAAACCGGTCGCGGGCCAGAATCTCACCGCCGAGGTTGCGCTCGTAGAGGATCTGTCCGCCGTCGTCGAAGAGAACCAGCGTCCCTTTGCCCGCGTCCGTCAGCGAGATCGACCGGAAGAGGACCTCGTCCGCGAGCGCGGAAAGATCGAGCTGGCCGCCCAGGGAGAGGCCGAGGTCGTAGAGCGACTCGAGCTCGAGCAGCCGCGTCCGCACCTCGAACTCCGCCCCTTTGACCTGCCGCGAGAGGCGGTGCGCGGCCAGCTGGGAACCGAGGACGAATCCGAGGAAGGCGGCCACGTCCGCCCCCTCCTCCGCGCTCACCCCGAAAAGCACGAGCTGGCCGTGGACCTCCCCCTCCGATGCCAGCGGGATCCAGAGGGCGTCGCCCACGAAGCCCGCGGGACAGGGCTCGGGCATCTGGAGGGAGGGGTCGAGCTCCCCCGCATCGGCCCCGCGAACCCAGCCATCTTTTTCCCGCAGGTAGACGGCCGCCGCGCGGGCCCCGCTCCAGAGGACGGCGGCGTCCGCAAGCCGGCCGGGAAGGGGCCGCTCCTCGCCCGCCCGACCCGCGGCGGAAAGCTGCCGCCAGAAACCGGCGAGGGTTCGGGCGGAGACGGTGGAAGCCCGGGTCATCATGCCACTCCGGGAAGCGCGCGGACGAGCGGAGCCGGGCAGATCCATTGCGGCGGTCTGGAAGCTTCCGACCGTCAGCCGGCGGCGGCGACGGCCCGGAGAGCCTCCTCCTGCGTCGGGTAGATGGCGGCGTACTGCGCGAGGCCCATGATCCGGAAAGTCTTGTCGATCGTGGGTGTGAGGGCGCAGAACGCGAGGACGCCCTTCCGGTCCATCACCTTCTCGAGCACCTCGATCAGGATCGAAATGCCGATCGAGTTGACGATCCGCGTCTTCTCGAGATTCAGCACCAGCGCGCGCGCCCCCGTCTCGAGCTGCGCATACGCCTGGCGCGCGATCTCCTCTCCCCCCTGATTGTTGATGTAGCCGTCCGTCCAGAAAACCGCCACATCCCCGCGGCGCTCCACCAGGATCTTGCAGGATTCGTTCACTTGTATTTCCTCATGAGGATTCGCGTTCCCCATTCGCCCGACGTGATTGCCACCGAGTCCATCAGGCTGCGGATGATCTGCAGCCCCCAGCCCCGTTTCTTTCCGCCGGAGAAGGTCTTCTCGGGAGTCGGCACCTCGACGATCGAATGGTCGAACCCCTTCCCCTGATCGAACACTTCGACTTCGAGATAGTCCGGCCCGTCCTCCTCGTCCCGTCCCACGCGAAACGTCAGATGAACGCGGTCGTCTCGCGTGTGCGCGTGCTCGAATGCATTGATGCAGGCCTCGACCAGGGCGAGCTTGACCTCATCGATCTTGTCGTGCGGCATCTGGATGTACTCGCCCATGGCGGCGACCTGCGCCGTCGCGACGATCTCCATGTCGGACGCGACCGGGATCGTCAGAGACACCTCGCGAGCGCCGGAGCCCTCGAGTCCGGAGCGAAGCGTTTCGCGGCGTGCCATCAGTTTCTTTCGAGACCCCCGCCGGCGACCGCCGGCGTGGCGGAGCCTTTTGGACAGGATAACGCCAATGCCGCCGGCCGGCCCGAAAGGGGGAAACGGTACCGGGCGCAGCCGACGCGCTCTCCCTCGGCGGAGCGTCCGCCTGCACGCGGGAAATCGTGGCCGCGACTGCGGCGAATGGGAAGTGTCATTTCCGTCCGACTAGAAGCGGAGGAAGAGTTGAAGAGCGCGCGTGGCCACCGGCGCGATGTGTCCGCCTGCGGCCAGCCAGAACGCCGCTCCGAGCTCGCCCAGGAGCAATGCCCAGTAGAGCCCCGCGGGGTCGAGGAGGGCAACCGGAAGGGAGAGTGCTTTTCTCATGGAGGCTCGACGGATGGAAGAGCAAGGCGCTGGCCACATCCGCCGGCATTTGCGATTCCAATGGAACTGCCTCGAGCCAAAGGACTTCCGGGCAAATTCCCAGTGTCCAGCGGCCTCCGGCAATGAGGACATAGTGACACATATAGCACGAAACGCCTGATTGAGCCAATTCCAAACTACTCTGTCTAATTGATTTGAACGATTACTGGGACCAAAGTATACAGTGACTCAATGTCCCAGTATTTCAATGCTCCAGGGATTTCTTCCGGTAGAGCGTTCGCCGGCTGATCCCCAGCATGCGCGCCGCGCGGCTCTTGTTCCCCCCCGCCATCTTCAGGACGCGGCGGATGTGCCGGTCCTCGAGAGCGCGGAGGTCGGGGACCTCGCCGTCGGCGGCAGGTTCGATCTCCGAAAGCGACCCGGGCGCCCGGCTCGGAAGCCACTGCAGATCCTCCAGGCGGATCACCCCTCCCCGGGAGAGAGCGGCGGCGCCTTCCAGAAGGTTCTCGAGCTCGCGGATGTTGCCCGCGAAATCGTGCGCGAGGAGAGCCGCAAACGCCTCCCGGTCGAGCGTCAGCATCTCGCGGCCCTCCCGCGCGGCGAAGCGCTCCAGAAAGTGGCGCGCGAGCTTCGGGATGTCCTCCCGCCTCTCGCGCAGCGGTGGGAGCGAGATTTCCACGACCCGCAGCCGGTAGTAGAGGTCCTCGCGAAACTCGCCGCGGGAGATTCTTTCGGAGAGGCGCGCGTTCGTCGCGGCGAGCACCCGGACGTCGATCGGGATGCGTTTGCGTCCGCCCACGCGCTCGATCTCGCGCTCCTGGAGAACCCGCAGAAGCTTCGCCTGCAGGGAGAGCGGCATGTCTCCCACTTCGTCGAGGAAAAGCGTGCCCTCGTTCGCTCCCTCGAAGCGGCCCGCCCGCGCTTCGACGCCGGTCGCCACACCGCGCTCGATGCCGAACAGCTCCGACTCGAGAAGGCTCTCGGGGAGCGCCGCGCAATTGATGGCGGAGAACGGCTTCTCGGCCCGATCGCTCCGCGCGTGGATCATGCGCGCCACGAGCTCCTTGCCCGTCCCGCTCTCGCCGGTGATGAGGACCGAGGTGCGCGACGGCGCGACCCGCCCGACGAGGTCGAGCACGCGGCGGGCGGCCGGCGAGTCGCCGACGAAGAGGCGGCCGGCCGCGGAGCGTCCGGTCTCGTCGAGCAGCCGCCGGTTCTCTTCCTCGAGGCGCTCGCGGTCGCGGGTCAGACGCTCGAGGTGGCGGCGGTTTTCGATGGCCATCCCGGACAGGCCCGACAGCGACGCGAGGAACCGGGCGTCCTCGTCGTCGAAGGCGGCGCTCCCGCCGCGGCGGCGCTCCTTGTCGGCCAGGAGCAGCACGCCGACCGTCCGCCCCCCGGCGCGGATCGGCACGCCGATGGCGGCCGTGACCAGGCTTCGAAGCAGGCGGAAGGCCTCGCGACGCACCGCGGTCTCGCAGCGCAGGACTTCGCGGACGAACTCGTCTTCCGCGAGGATCGACTCGGTCGGGCGCCGGGGAAACCCGACCCGCGCCTCGGCTCGCCGCGCCCCGCCCTCCCCGAAGGTGGCCAGGTACCCGCGGGAGGCGTCCAGGACGCCGACGGCCCGGCCCAGAACGTCTTCGACGAGCGCCTCTTCGTCCGGAAGCGAGCCGAGCGAGAGGCCCGCGTCGTAAAGCGTCTCCAGGAGGAGGAGCTTGTGATGTGTCTCGAACTCCGCCGAGCGTTCCATCACCGGGTCGCGGCTTGCACCCTCTCCCGATGCATCTGCGCCACCGCGAGCTCGGCGGGACGGCTCGGAGCCCAGCTGGGGTTCCATTTGTGGTTCTCCGCGAGAAGCCGATCGGCCCGGTCCAGATCTCCCTTGCGCCCGACCAGCTCGGCAAGAGCCGCTCGGCCCTCGTAGACCGAGCGCCTCGACTCGAAATCCACCCAGCGATTGGGCGGATTGGCCATCTCCTCGAGAAGCGGGATCGCTTCCTGCGTCTTTCCGAGCTTCAACTCGATGCGAGCGAGAAACTGGTTCCAGGTCGCCCAGTACGGTTTGTATTTCGTGTCCTCGGTCTCTTTCTTCGACAGGGCTTCCCACCGGGGCCGCAGCTCCAGGAGCGCGCGCTCGGCTTCCGCGACTCGACCCTCCTCACAGGCGAACACGGCCTGAAAGAACGCCTTCCCGACCTCGAAGTGCTTGTCGAGCGACTTGTCGTGGGGCAATGCCGCGAGCTGTTGGGCCACCTGCCGCGCGAGAGCCAGGTCGCCGCCGACGACGGCCGTCCGGAACGCGCGCAGCAGCGGGTCGACGCGGCGGTCGTTGATGGCTTCCTGCGAGGCGCGCATGTAGTTCTCGACCGCCCGGGCGACGTCGCCCTTGCCCTCATAGGCGACCCCGAGGTGGTTGTAGGACTCGAAAAAATCGGGCTTGAGCGCGAGCGCCTTCCGAAGGTTCTCGATCGCCTCGTCGTAGTGTCCCGAGTACGCCTGGATCTCTCCCAGGCTGTCCCAGGGATTCGCCTGGTCGGGCGCCATGAACTGATACTTCTTGATGTTCTCGATCGCCTTCTCGTAGTCCCCGCGGTATCCGTAGAAGTAGCCGATCTGGTTGTAGGCGTCGGCGTTGTTGGGCTCGACGGCGAGCACGTCGCCGATGATCTGCAGCGCCCGGTCGAATCGGCCCGCATCGAGCTCGTGGCGGCTCAAGATCATCGCGGCCCGGATGTCGTTCGGGAACTTCTGATGGATCTTTCGGGCGGTCTCGAGATACCGGTCCATCTTCTGGTCGATCGACGCCTCCATCAGGTCCACGTGGAGACGTTCGTGCTCGGTCAGCCGGCCGCGCTCGCGGGCGGCGCGCCGCGTCAACGCGATGCGCTGCTCCCGGTCCGAGTTCCGGGCGAGCCCGATCATCGCCATCGCGAACTGAGGGTCGAGCTGGAGGGCCCGCGCGAAACCGACGCGCGCCTCCTTGAAGTAGAAGCGGCGCTCGTTTTCGAGGCCGTCCCGCCAGGCCTGATACGCCTCCGGCGAGGAGGTCGTTATGTCGCGATTGCCTCGGGAATACACGGCAGCCGCGCCCGCAGCCGCGATCAGCAGCAGGACGACCGCAGCCACCTTACCGGCGCGGGGAACCGTCATGTCATCTCCTCATACGTCCGGGGCAGGCCGGGGTTTCAGTCCACCCTCAGGAATAGAAAGGTCATGTCGTCGTACTGCTCCGCGCCGGACACATGACCCCGGATGTCCGACAGGATCGCCTGGGCGAGCTCGTCCAAGGGGGCGTGGGCGTGGGAGGCCAGGGAGGCCATCAGGCGCTCCTCCCCGAAGGGGTTCATGCTCGGGTCCATGGCCTCGCTGAAGCCGTCCGTATAGAAGAAGATGAGGTCGCCCCGGCGGAGGAACATCTCCATCGTGTCGTAGGGCACCTCGCGGAAGGCGCCCAGCGGCAGCCGGTGCTCGGGGGGCTCCAGGAACTGCGGCCCCCCGTCCTGGGCTCGCAGGAGGATCGGAAGCGGCTGGCCGCCGATCGAGTACCGCAGGCTCATCGTGTCGGGGTCGAGCAAAAAGTACCCGAGAGACACGAACATTCTCCGTTTGATCGAATAGATCCGCCGGTTCGACTCCTGAAACAGCAGGCCCGGGTCCCGGGTCGTCAGCGCGCGGGAATACACGATCTCCTTCGACGCGACCATCAGGAGGGAAGCCGGGACGGACTTCCCGGAGACGTCGCCGATGACGATCCCGAGGCGGCCGTCGTCGTCGAACGGGATGAAGTCGTAGAAATCGCCGCCGACCACCTTGGCGGGCAGGCTCCCCCCGAAGAAGGAAAACCCGGGCACCTCGGGGAGGGACCGCGGGAGGAGGCTCGTCTGGATGTCGCGCGCGATCTCCAGGTCCCGCTTCAACTCCGCCTGGCGGGTCATTTCGTCGTGGAGGAGCGCGGTCTCGATGGCGAGCGCGGACTGGTTGGCGAGGGTCGAAAGAAGGGCGTGGTCGTCGCGATCGAACCGCTCGCCGGACAGTTTCTCCTTCAGCGCCAGAATCCCCATCAACCGGTCGCGGTAGGCGAGCGGCACGACGATCCGGAAACCCTCTTCGAGCAGCCGGAGGCGGAACGCCTCGCTTTCGGGGTCCGCGAAATGGACGGAGAGGTCCTCGACTCGAACCGGCTTCCCCTCCTGCCTCAGGATTCGCCGGACGACGGCGGACGGAGGAACCCGGTCTTCCCGTTTGCCCCGCCGCTCGAGCCAGCCCTCGCGATCCCGCAGCCAGATCGAGGCCTTCTCGAGCCGCATCGTTCCGGCGATGCTCGCGGTCAAGTAGTCGGCGATCTTCCCGAGATCGAGCTCACCCGTGATCGCCTCGCTCATCTCGAGCAGCGCGGTCTGATAGTCGAACTTGTCGCGGAAGAACAGCTTGTCGAGCGGCGTCTGGAGGCGCCGGCGGAGGAACTCGAACAGCGGCAGCACGACGAGGAAGAACCCGAAGTTGAAGACGGCCGAGGAGCCCGGCCGCGAGCGGGCGAACACGGCGTTAGCGGCGGCGATCGCGATCGCGTAGAACCCGAACAGGATGGCCGTCGTGATGGCATAAAGGAACGTCCGGCGAACGACGAACCGGATGTTGAGCATCTGGAAGCGGACGATCGCGTACGCGAAAGTCAGGGGGATGAAGATCATCGGGACGATGCCGTAGAAGACGTACTCGTCCGTGTTGAACGCGGAAGGCAGGACGATTCCGAGGAGCAGGTACGGAGCCGTCCCGAGGATCGTGCCGACGAAGACGTGAAAGGCCTGACGCCGTTCCCGCGCGTCGGGCAGCGTGAAGGCGGAGTGCGCGAGCGAGGCGAGACCGAGAATCAGGTAGTCGCCGAGCAGGATCCACGAGGAGAGCGGCGCTCCCGACAGAATCGAGACGCGATCGCCGCGGAGTTGCCGGAAGACGTCATAGAGAAAGACGGTCGGCGGGATCGCGTACAGGAGATACAGGAGCGCGGGGCTCGCGGACAGGAACTCCTGGAGGGAGACTTTCCAGCGTGCGGGCTCTTCCCCGCTCCACTCGTCCACGCGAGCGAACTCGAAGCGCTTCGGGCGGGGGAAGACCAGGAAGAAGTGGAGAAACACGGCCGGAAGGAGGAAGAGGCTCACCGTGCCGGTGTTCTGGACGAAGACGTCGATCCACCAGTAGGACGCCGGCCGCAGGCGGCAGACGAAGAACAGCAGAAACAGAACGCAGAGGAGAAAGAAGATGCGCGCGGACTGGTCCTCCGGCCGTTTCTGGAAGACGAAGAGACCGATGAAGAAGAAGAGGAAGCCGAGGACCACCGCGTAGAGGTAGGTCTTTCCCCCCAGGCGCTCGGAGGAGAGGCGCAGCCGGACCGTGCGGACTTCCCCTCCGGCGTCCCCCACTCCCGGACCGGAGGGGCAGGGTCCTCTTCGGACGAGATACGGGACGGTGTCCCCGACCTTGTGCTTCCGCAGCTCGGCGGACGCGTCCGAGATCGAGTTGACGAGGTGACTGCCGATGCCGAGGACGCAGTCTCCGGCGGGAATCCCGGCGCGGGCGGCGGGTCCCCCGGGTGTGGTCGCGCGGACGTCGATCCCCTTCCGGCTGTACGGCATGGGGACGATCCCGTCGTAGGGCCGGGACGAGAACATGTCCGCGATCGACGCCACCGCGATGGCGAGGCCCACGAAGCCGATCGCGTAGAACCAGCCCCGCAGAGAGGATTCGCCAGGACCCTGGCTCTCGTTCGGGCGCAAGGCCCCCTTCCTCCCTTCCACGTCGGCCGCTTTCTATCCGCGAAACGCTCATGTTAGTCGCAAAACTCCGCCTGCCTGTATCCTCCCCGGCATGCCGTTCGTCACGTTCGAGGGGATCGAGGGATGCGGCAAATCGACACAGCTCGCCCGGGCCGCCGCACGCCTGCGCGAGACGGGCCGCGCGGTCCTCGAGACCCGCGAGCCGGGCGGAACGCCGATCGGCGCCCGCATCCGGGAAATCCTGATGGACGTGGACCATGCCAATCTCGACTCTGCCGCCGAGTGGCTGCTCCTGGAGGCCGACCGCCGCCAGCACGTCGTCCAGGCAATTCGCCCCGCGCTCGACCGGGGAGATTTCGTGCTCTGTGACCGATACTCCGACTCGACCCGCGCCTATCAATCGGCCGGACGCGGCCTCGATGCCGACGCCGTGCGCTTCGTGGATGCGATCGCCCGCGACGGCATCGCTCCCGATCTCACTCTCGTCTACGACCTCGATCCGGGGTCGGGACTGGCTCGTGCGCGGCGCCGGGACGGCGGGACCGGCCGGTTCGAGGCGGCCGACCTTTCGTTTCACGAGCGGGTCCGGAGCGCTTTTCTCGAGATCGCGCGCGAGGAACCGCGGCGGGTCCGGGTGATTCCCGCGGCGG
>DATNMZ010000020.1:0-4567 GCA_035602095.1 Thermoanaerobaculia bacterium | reverse complement strand
TCGAACAGGCGCCCGCCGTTTCGACGGAGGGCCTCGAGGGACTCTGGCAGCGGCTCGCGTCCGTTTCGAATTCCGCGGCGAGGCCGATCGCGGTCGAAAACGCACCCGCCCTCTCGCAGTCCGCGCCCGCCGGGGAGCCGCCACGCGGCTGGTCGAACGAGGAGATCCGGGAGAGGATCCTGGCCCTGCCGAAGAAATACCGCGAGTGGCTGGATCTCGCGGGGCCTCTCCTCTCCGAAGGCGAACTCGTCGCCTTTCTCGGGCTTCCTTCCGGCGAGCGAGACGGCTACATCCGGAAATTCTGGAGAAGGCACGGCCACGTAAAGTAGGGGCAGGCCCCCGCGCTTACTTCTCGGTAGTCGCGACGCCAGTCTTTCGCCAACGAAGGCCCGACGTTAGTTCTGAATCGCGCCGCCCGCCTGCGCCGCCTCGGCGGCGGCGAAGTAGAGCCGGCCTTCCTTGAGCGAGGTGTCGCGCAGCGTCACCGCGAGCGCCTCCGCGAGGGTCGAGACGGGAGAGACCTCGATCTGGTCGCGCACGTCCTGCGTCAGGTCCTCCAGATCCGCCTCGTTGTCCTTCGGGATCACGATGTGCCGGATGCCGGCCCGGACGGCCCCGAGGATCTTCTCCTTCAAGCCGCCGATCGGAAGGACACGGCCGGAGATCGTGATCTCGCCCGTCATGGAGACGTCGTTGCGCACCGGGCGCTTCGACAGCGCGGAGACGACCGACGACGCCATGGCGATGCCTGCCGAGGGGCCGTCCTTCGGGATGGCGCCCGCCGGCACGTGGATGTGGATGTCGCGCTCGAAGTCCGTTTCCTCGATCCCGAGCGTTCCGGCGTGGGATCGCGCGAATGTCCAGGCCGCGCGGGCCGACTCCTTCATGACGTCTCCCAGCTGGCCCGTCAGGATGAGCTCGCCCTTGCCGCGCATCAACGAGGCCTCGACGAACATGATGTCGCCTCCGGCGGGCGTGTAGTACATGCCGGTCGCGATGCCGATGTGGTCCTCCGGGGCCATCTTCTCGGGGTGCACCTTCGGACGTCCCAGGAGAGCGTGCACATCGCTCTGCTCGACGACGATCGTCTCGATCTCGCGGGCCGCAATCCGGCGCGCCACCTTCCGGGCGAGCCGTCCGAGCTCTCGCTCGAGCTGCCGCACGCCCGACTCCCGCGTGTACGAAGAGATGACCTCTCGAAGCGTGCCGTCGGAGATCTCGAGCTGCTCCCGCTTCAAGCCGTTCTCTTCGATCTGACGCGGTACGAGGTAGGTTTTCGCGATCGCGAGCTTTTCCTCCTCGGTGTATCCGGCGAAGTTTACGACCTCCATCCGGTCGAGCAGCGGGCCGGGGATGCTCTGCACGAAGTTCGCCGTCGCGATGAAAAGGACCTCGGAAAGGTCGAACGGCACCGCGAGGTAGTGGTCCGTGAAGCTGTCGTTCTGCGCCGGGTCGAGGACTTCGAGTAGCGCGCTCGCCGGATCGCCCTGGAAGGAGATCCCCAGCTTGTCGACCTCGTCGAGCAGGAAAACCGGGTTCCGGGCGCCTGCTTGCTTCATGCCCTGGATGATCCGGCCGGGCAAAGCGCCGATGTAGGTGCGGCGATGGCCGCGAATGTCGGCTTCGTCGCGCGCGCCGCCGAGCGAGATGCGGACGTACTTGCGTCCCATCGCGCGGGCGATCGACTTCGCGATCGAGGTCTTGCCGACGCCCGGAGGGCCCGCGAAGAGGAGAATGCGCCCGCGGGCCCGCGCGGACCGGCGCTCCTCTTCCTGTACGGCGCCGGGCTGTGGCAACGGCTGCTTCCCGTCTCCGGCGGATTCGGCCGCCGCCTTCTTCTCGGCCTCCGTCTTCTCCGACGCCTTGCCGGCCGCCTCGGCGAGCTGGCGCACCGCGAGGAACTCGAGAATGCGGTCCTTGACGTCCTTCAAGCCGAAGTGGTCCTGATCGAGGATCTGCGAAGCCCGCTGCACGTCGAGATGCTCCTCGCTACGGACGTTCCAGGGCAGCTCCGCGATCGTTTCGAGGTACGTGCGAATCACCTGCGATTCGACGGACTCGCGGCCGATGCGGGTCAGGCGCTGCCACTCGCGGTCCACTTCCTTGCGGGCTTCCTCGGGAAGCTCGAGCTTGTCGAGCTTCGCCCGCAGCTCCTTCAGCGCGCCGTCTTCCCCGCCTTCGCCCTCGCCGAGCTCCTTCTGGATGGCGCGCATCTGCTCGCGCAGGTACGCCTCGCGCTGGCGGCTTCCGATCTCCTCTTTGACCTTGGACTGGATGTCTTCCTGAGCAGAAAGGACGTCGATGTGCCGCTGCACGTGCACGAGAACGCGGCGGAGCCGGTCCTCGACCGCGAGAGTCTCCAGAAGCGACTGCCGCTCGGCGACCGGGATGTCGATGTAACCGGCGACGACGTCGGCGAGTTTTCCGGGCTCGTTGACCTCCGCGAGGATCTGCTCGATCGCCTCGTTGGGCAGCCCCATCTTCTGGCCGAGCTCCGCCGCGCGCTCGCGCGCCTCGCGATGAAGGCCCAGAAAGGCCGCGTCGCGAGAATCGAGGGGGAGCATCTCGGCCGGCTCCGTGACCTGCGCTTCCAGATATCCCTTCCGGGGCACGATCCGCATCGCCATCCCGCGGGACTTGCCTTCGAGGACGAGTCGGATGCCTCCCAGGCCCCGTTGAACGGAACCGAGAGAGGAGATCGTGCCGATCGTGTACAAGCCCTCCGGCGTGACGTTGTCGCCGTCCTGCCGCTGCGCCACGGCGAAGACGCGCCGTTCCGGGGTCCGGAGCGCCGCCTCGATCGCCCGCAGCGTCCCGGGCCGCCCGGCGGCGATCGGAAGGCTGACGCCGGGAAGAAGGACCGAGTTCCGCATGGGAACTACGGGGAGCGTGAGCAATTCAGACATGTTTCAATTCACCTTTCCGGCGGCCGTCTTCCGGTCCGCCGCTGCTTCCGGCCGACGTTTCCGTCGCCCCGGCTCGAGCACCTCCGACACCTCTAAATACGAACGAGCCGGAGCGCCGGGTTCCACCGGCGCCTTTTCTCGGGAAACGCGAGCCGGGCACCGGCTCGCTCTCGAGGCTCGACACTCTCCCTAACAAAGTCGTATTCCCGCGGTTTCGGGCGGGAAAGCGGCCTTTTAGTGTTCGGCCGTTCAGCGGTTCAGCGGGTTGCCGGGGCGAACTTCGGGTAGACGGGTCTTCGGAGCGGCATGGCCGCGAAGGCATCTGCGGGCAGGTCGCGGCGCCAGTCTCCGGCGGGGGGCTCCGGCCTTCCGGTCACGCGAATCAGCACCTCACCCGCCGAGGGCGGGACGCTCTCTGCAGCGGCTCCGGCGGGCCGCGGGGGAACGGCCGCCGCCTGCGCGACCGCGAGGTTCTCGCGTAACTTGCGGTTGCGCCCGAGCACGATCGCGGCGGAGGCCTCGATCGCGCCCCGATCGCGGGCCTCCGGCGGAGGAGGGAGCTCGAGCCGGATCTCCGGAGGTAGCCAGGCGACGCTCGAAATCCCGAACACGTTGGGCTTCATCGTTCCGGTCAGCGTGGAAAACCCGCGCGGACCCGAGCAGGACACCGCGGCTCCGCAGCCGGAGGTCGGAACCTGCTGACCTGCGCTCGAAGCCGAACCTCCCGCGAGCAGCGCGAGAACGGCAAGGCCGCGGTTCCACGTTTCAGGGCGTCTTCACAGAGCCGGAGCCGAGAAGCGTCAAGCGTCAGACGTGAGGCGCCCGGGGCCGGCCCGCCCCACGGCTCCCGGTCCGCCTCACGCTTCACACCTCACGTCTCACGGCTCCGGATACGCCCGGGTTTCGAGCCTATTCCGGGATCCAGACGGTTTCCCCCGTCTCGATGAAGTAGAGCCCGGCGCGGGTTTCCCGGCCGGTGAGCGTTCGCCAGCGGCGCTGGTACTGGACGATCTGGGGCTCGTAGAACTCGAGAAGCGCGTCGCGGTTCCCGTCGATCGTGTCGGACTTGTAGTCGATCAGGACCCAGCCATCCTCCTCTTCGAAGACGAGATCGATCGCTCCCTGCAGGACGGTGATCGCCGGGGAGGGTCGCAGCCCGAGCTCCGTCGAGTCCACCCGGAGCGCGAACGGAACCTCCACGAGGCACCGCCGGGCGCGGAGCGCGCGCTTCCAGAGATCCGACTCCCGCACTCCGGCGACGGTCCGGAGGACTTCCGGGAGGTCGAGTGCGGGTCGGTCCTCTTCGGCGAGGACGTTTGCGGCATAGGCCTCGAGATCGAGGGACGGATCGCGCATGGAGGCTTCCAGGACGCGGTGGAGAACGCTTCCCCACGACATTCCGCGGCCGGTCGCGACGGCGAAGGGGCGAGGCTGCCCGGCAGCGTGCGCGAGGGCCGTCACGGAAGCCGTCGCGTAGGAAGGGGCCGCGGAAACGGCGAAGCGCTCGCGCCGGCGCGCCCGGAATTCCTCGAGGGCGCGCGCGGCATCGGTCCGGCCGGAAGACGGCGAGGGGGAATCCGCGACGCCAGCAGAAGGAAGGTGGCGCGGAACGTGCGGCGCAAAGCTCGCCCAGGGACCGCCGATCTTACCGGTCTGATTCC
>DATNMZ010000019.1:0-2597 GCA_035602095.1 Thermoanaerobaculia bacterium | reverse complement strand
CAAAGCGCTCGACTGGGCGTAGAAGAAGGAGCCGGCGCGTTCATGGGTCTCGTCGAAAATCGGTTCGAGGACAACGTCCTGACGACGACCGTCGACTCGGTCATCAACTGGGCTCGCCGATCCTCGATCTGGCCGATGCAGTTCGGGCTGGCCTGCTGCGCGATCGAAATGATGGCCGTCATGGACTCCCGCTTCGACCTCGCGCGGTTCGGCGCGGAGGTCTTCCGCGGCACGCCGCGGCAGTCCGACCTCATGATCGTGGCGGGGACAGTGGTCGAGAAGATGGCTCCCATCATCAAGCGGCTCTACGATCAGATGCCGGACCCGAAATGGGTCATCGCCATGGGCTCGTGCGCGACCTGCGGCGGCCCGTACAGGACGTATGCCGTGACGCAGGGCGTCGATCGGATCGTGCCGGTGGACGTTTACGTACCGGGCTGTCCGCCCCGGCCCGAAGCGCTGATCTACGGGATCATGGCGCTCCAGAAGAAGATCGACCGGATGAGAGTCGTCCGGAAGGCTTCCTAAAACACGCGGATGGCCGAGGAGACGATCCCCCCGGCCTCGACCGGGCAAAAAGAGGCTCCGAAGCCCAAGCCGGCTGCTGCGGACGCGTCCGCGCATCCCCGGGTCGCCTCCCTCCGTGCGGGCGTTCCCGGAGCCGTCGTCGCGGCGAAGGAGTTCGCCGGACAGGTGACGGTCACCGTCGCGAGAGAAAAGATCGCCGACGTCGCGCGACACCTGAAGGAGAAGGAGGATTTCGCCTACTGCGTGGACGTGACCGCCGTTGATTGGCGGGAGCGGCAGCCGCGCTTCGACGTCGTGTACCACTTCTACTCCTTCTCGAAGAACGAGCGAATCCGCGTCAAGTGCGGGGCGGCGGACGGCGAGGAGGTGCCCTCGATCGCCAACGTCTATCTCGCGGCAAACTGGAGCGAGCGGGAGACCTTCGACATGTTCGGGATCCGCTTCTCGGGCCATCCGGATCTCCGCCGCATCCTGACCTGGGACGGCTTCCACGGACACCCGCTTCGCAAGGACTTCCCCCTCGAAGGGATCGACACCGGCGCCGCCATCTATCCCGAAGAGTGGCCGGAGGGCGGCGGCCCGTCTCCGGACGACCCGAATCGGAAGGCCGTGTCGTGAAGAATCGGGTGATTGGCGATCGGGTGATCGGGTGATCGGGAGACGCTCGCGTGGCTGACGACACGCTGTCGCAGGCCGAGCGGGACGAGGCCGCCTATTTTGCCGCGCGCGCTGCGGCGGCCGGCGTGCCGCGTCCGGTCGGGGGCGCGACGTCGCAGCCTTCCGCGCCGGGCGAGCCGCCGACGCTGTTCGACGTCCAGGAGATGGAGTTGAACTTCGGGCCCCAGCACCCTTCGACCCACGGCGTGCTCCGGATCATCTTGAAAGTCGACGGCGAAAAGATCCTCGAAGCGAAGCCGGACGTGGGATTCCTCCACCGCGGCACCGAGAAGCTCTTCGAGACCGAGACGTATCCCATGGGGATTCCCCACACCGACCGCATGGATTACGTCGCGGCGGCGACGAACAACCACGCGTTCTGCCTGGCCGTCGAAAAGCTCCTCGCGGTGGAGATCCCGCGCCGGGCGCAGCTCATCCGGGTCATCCTGGACGAGCTCCAGCGGCTCTCCTCCCATCTCGTCTGGCTCGGCACTTCGGGAATCGACCTGGGGGCCGTCACGCCGTTCTGGTACGCCTTCCGCGAGCGGGAACAGATCCTCGACTTCTTCGAGGAGTACTGCGGGGCGCGGCTGACTTTGAATTGCATGCGGATCGGCGGCCTGCCGTTCGATCTCACCCCGGGATGGACGGAGCGCCTGCGGGCGTTCGTGGACGACCTGCCCTTCCGCATCGACGACTACGAGCAGCTCCTGACCGACAACCGCATCTGGAAGAAGCGAACCGTCGGAATCGGGGTCTTGACCGCCGCGGAGTGCATCGAGTACGGCCTGACGGGCCCGATCCTGCGCGGATCCGGCGTCGAGTGGGACCTGCGCCGGGCGCAGCCATACGAGTGCTACGACGAGCTCGACTTCTCGATCCCTACGCGGTCCAATGGCGACACTTACGACCGCTACATCGTGCGCGTCCAGGAGATGCGCCAGAGCGTGCGCATCCTGCGACAGTGCCTCGACCGCCTCGAGCCGGGCGAGATCCGCGGGAAGGTCCCCCGCGTGATCAAGCCGCCGGCGGAAGAGATCTATGCCTCGATCGAGTCGCCCAAGGGCGAGCTCGGGTTCTACTGCGTCAGCAACGGAACGAACCGGCCGTACCGAATGCACTGCCGGCCGCCCTCCTTCATCAACCTCCAGGCGCTGCCGAAGCTCGCGAAAGGGCACCTGATCTCGGATCTCGTCGCTCTGATCGGCACGATCGACATCGTCCTCGGCGAGGTGGACCGGTGAGGAAGACGGGAATCGTTGATCGGGAATGGGGAATCGAACCGGGGAAGGAGTGTCTCCAGCCTCTCCCTCGTTTCCCGTTTCCCGTTTCCCGTTTCCCGGCCCGGGAAGGAAAGACGGGAATCGGTAATGGGGTATGGGGAATCGAACCGGGCATCGGCTATCTCCAGC
>DATNMZ010000018.1:0-3044 GCA_035602095.1 Thermoanaerobaculia bacterium | reverse complement strand
AAAGTGAAGATGGACGGCTGGAATCGCATCGACATCTTCAACATCCTGGCCAATCCCTTCACGACGACGCGGCCCGCGGTGACCCTCGGCGACCGCAAACTCTTCACCCAGATCGACGAGCCCTTCACCGACAAATTCCTGCTCGGCGACTTGAACGTCAAATACAACTTCGGCGACGTGACTCTGTCCTCGATCACCTCTTACACCCATCGCGACATTCTGGTCGTGCGCGATGCGGGCGCGCTGACCTCCAGCATCACCGGAGGAAGCTTCGGCCTGCCCCCGAGCGTCTACACCTTGAACGCGCCGCTCGACGATGCCACCAAGGCGACGGGTTGGACGCAGGAGCTGCGGCTGTCCGGGGGGAAGGACCGCATCAAGTGGGTGTTCGGCGGCTTCTACGCCGACTCCAAACGTGATTACGGCCAGAGCCTTCTCGTTTCGGGCTACGAGGCGATGGTTTCGTCCGGGTCGTTCGTCAACACACGGACCGTCGCACCCAGGGACGTCCTGTTCTTTTCGGACCTCCACTACAAGCTCCGCCAGTTCGCCCTCTTCGGCGAGGGGACCATGTCCGTTACCGACAAGTTCAGCGTGACGGCCGGTCTGCGCTACTACCACTTCAAGGAGGACAAGGAACAGATCTTCGACGGCATCTTCGGCGCCGGCTCGGATGGGAAGCCTCAATCGCAGCCGGGCTCGACGAAAGCGGACGGCGTCGCGCCGCGCTTCATCGCCATGTACAAGGTGAGCGATTCCACCAACCTCGACGCCCAGGTCTCTAAGGGATTCCGGCTGGGAGGGGTCAACGATCCGCTCAACGTCAATCTGTGCACACCCCAGGACCGCGTGACGTTCGGCGGCCGGGACGTCTGGAAGGACGAGAAGGCCTGGAACTACGAGGTCGGCTCGAAGTCCCGGCTGTTCGGTGGCCGGGGATCCTTCAACGCCTCTGTGTTCTACATCGACATCAACGACCTGCAGGCCACCGTGACCGCGGGCTCGTGCTCGTCCCGGGTCATCTTCAACGTCCCGAAGGCTCGCAGCATCGGGGGCGAAGTGGAATTCGCGGCGGCGCTCAACGACAACTTCGACTTCTCCGTCTCGGGCAGCTACAACGACGCCACGCTGCGGTCCACGGTGACCTCCACCGCCGCCAACGGCACCGTCAGCGTCGTGTCCGGCATCGAGAGCGGGAAACGCCTGCCGAGCGTGCCCAAGTTCCAGGCGGCTCTCGCGGCCACCTACCAGCGGCCCGTCACGGAGGGATTCACCGGCTACCTGTCCGGCACGTACACGCATGTGGGCTCGCGCTTCACGCAGGTGGGCGATGACCAACTCGGCACGCTGGACTTGCTCTCGTTCGGGAAGAACACGATCGGCGGCCCGTTGACGCAGAGCACGTTCACCTACAACCCGGAGCTGCCGGCGTACGACATCGTCAACCTGCGGCTCGGCGTCCGTCACGCCAATTGGGACATCGCGCTCTACGTCAACAACCTGACCGACGAGCGGGCCTTCCTGGCGTTGGACCAGGAGCGGGGAACCCGTGCGCGCATCGGTTACCTGACCAACCAGCCCCGGACGTTCGGTCTCACGACCCGAGTCGACTTCTAAGGTACCCGGAGCGGGCGGGGACAAGCCCCGCCCCGACCGGGTCTCGCGTCGAAGGGGCGACTCTCGCGGTCGCCCGCCCGGGAATTGACGCCGCTATCGCGCGGGCGGGGGCAGGTTCGCCTACGTCGTCAGGACGACGCGGAACCGGGCCTTCCCGCTCATCATTCGGGCGTAGCCCTCCGCGGCCCGTTCGAGCGGAAAGGTCTCATTTCTCGAGCGCACGCCCGTCAAGACGGCGAACTTCATCGCGTCTTCGGATTCGATCGACGTCCCCGAGGGCCAGCCAGCGATCGAGCGGCGGCCGCCGATGAGCGCTCCGGCGGGGACCTCGAGCGGATCGGCGGGGGCGCCGACGATGAGCAGCTTCCCGCCGACCGCGAGGCCGCCCAGGACCGCGGTCATCGCCCGGCCGCTCGTGGCCGTGGCCAGGATGACCTTCGCGCCGCCCAGCCGCGTGAGCTCCGCGGCGGGATCCTGGGAGTCGCTGTCGATGGCGTGCCGCGCGCCGAGCTCGCGCGACAGCGCCTCCTTGTCCTTGCCGCGCGCGATCGCGACGGTCTCGAAGCCCATCTTCGCGGCGAACTGGACCGCGAGGTGGCCGAGGCCGCCGACGCCGAGAACGGCTACCCGGTCGCCTGGCCGCGCGCCTCTTTTTCGGAGCGAGTTGTAGGTCGTTATGCCGGCGCAGAGGAGCGGAGCCGCTTCCACCGCCGACAGCCCGTCGGGGATCCGGGCCAGAGCGCCCGCGGGCGCGATCAGGAAATCGGCGTAGCCGCCGTCGTAGGAGATCCCGGGTGTTTTCGGCGCGACGCGGCACGTCACGAAGTCGCCCCGCCGGCAGGAATCGCAGTATCCGCAGTGGCCGCCGTGCCAGCCGATGCCGACGCGGTCCCCACCGCCCACCCCGGCACGTCGCGGCCGAGCGCATCGATCGATCCCGCGATCTCGTGTCCGGGAACGCGCGGATACGAAATGCCGGGCCAGTGTCCTTCGACGGTCAGGAAATCGCTGTGGCACACGCCGCACGCCTCGATCCGAACCCGTACCTCTCCAGCGCCGGGCTCGGGCAGATCCCGTTGGACGAGCTCCAACGGCCTATTCGGGCCTGCAACCTGGACGGCGCGCGATCTCGGCATGGACACCCCTCCAGGAACTACGCGGCCGGCGCGGGAGGGATTCGGCGGAAAGAACGGGGTCGGTATTGAACTGACCCCGGACTGACCCGGACTGACCCCGACCTGACCCCGGACTGACCCCAATCGCTCTCGCCTCCGTCGCGCTGTTCTTGATCCGGCGCCGGTGCCTTTGACCGGCCGTCGCTCCATGCTTGCGGTGACGCCCAGGATCCACATCTCCGAGCAGGAGCTCCAGGAACGATTCGTTCGCGCGTCCGGTCCCGGGGGCCAGAACGTCAACAAGGTGGCCAC
>DATNMZ010000017.1:0-10022 GCA_035602095.1 Thermoanaerobaculia bacterium | reverse complement strand
GTCAGCTCGGATACGCCTTCTATCCGGAGGGCCTCTTCCGGCGGCTCTTCCCGCGGGTCGGCGAGGACTACATCGTCGATCGATCGGGCGCTCTTGTGTCGCGGCGCTTCTTTCCGGGAGTGGATTTCAACGGCGCGAGACGAGGGCGCCCGACCGATCGACGATGTAGTCCTCCCCGACCCGCGGGAAGAGCCGCCGGAAGAGCCCCTCCGGGTAGAACGCGTATCCGATCTGACCCGTGCCCTCGCGGATCCCGACCTGCGGAACGAACCCGTTGTCGGCGCGGAAACCGTCGGCGAAATCGCGATACTCGCCGAACCACCCGAGCGTGCGCGTCTGATGGCTCCAGGTGACGTCGATCGCGCCGCCCGAAAGGGATCGGCCATCCCACTCCGGCGCCAGGTCCGGCTGGTCGGGAGTCCGCGTGGCGCTGTAGAGAAACTGGCCGGTGACCTGGTCGCTGTCGTTGGGCCGCCACTGAAAGTCGGGACCGATTACCCGGTTGTGCCCGCCGCCCGAGATCTCGCGATCGGTCGCGAGGAGCCCGGCGAAGGATTGGCCGTAGTCGTGCCGCAGCCGTCCGATTGCGACGAACGAGCGAAAGTCCTGCGCGGCGAAGCTCGACGCTTGCGCGCCGGGCACGATGACGAGGCCCCCGCCGCGGTCCTCGCTCACGAGAAGCGTGTATGCGGAGCTCCCGTCCTTTCCCGTCACGCGCGCGCCCCACCGCGGCGACGTGATGGTGCGCGTGTAGACAGCCTGAATCGGCGACTGAAAGAGGTCCACCCCTTCCAGGAAGAACGGCCGCTTCTCCGGATAGAAGAGAGCGAAGCGCTGGTTGGCGGAGATCTGAGCGACGTCCGACTCGATCTGCGAGAAATCCGGATTGATTGTCGCGTCCACGACCTTGTCCGGATCGGGAGTCCACTTCACGTCTCCGCCGGCGTTGCCCCGCGCGGCGGGGTAGGAAAACGACGAGTTCGGATCGGAAGCATCCCTCGGCCGACCCTTCTCCCGGCCCGTGACGTATGGCGCCGCCACGAAATGCCCGGCGGAAGGAAGTCCCGTGAGACCGGTGATCGTCCGCATGTGGCAGATCAGGCAGTTGGACCCTCGCGGGATCGGGCTCGAGTGGAAGGCATACCGGAACTCGCGCGGGTAGTTCCGCCAGACGAGGATTCCCCACGTCTGCGGGTCCTGGCGTCCGTACCGCAGCGAGGAAAAGGGTATTCGGATCTCCGCCGTCCACCCTTCGGGAGTGATCTTCGCGGCGGAGTCGTAGAAGAAGTCGGGGGAGAAGTCCTCGTTCGAGTTCGCCTCGTTCCAGACCGCGTCGCCCTGGATGCCGCGCGGATTCACCCGGAACTCGATTGCCGAACGGCGATCGTTGCGAGTGTCCAGGAAGATCGCCATGTTGTCGTCGGTTCCGATCACCTGATCGCGGTCCACGAACGGCGCCCGGATCCGGTCCGGCCGCGGGTCGTCGCAGCGGATCCCGATGTAGAACGACTTCTCGTCGTAGGTGATCAGGACCGCGGTCCGAACCTTCGGGGGAAGGTTGTCTCCCGGCTGCGTCTCCCAGAACTCGTCGATCGAGGCGGCGCCCAGCCATCCCGGATCGGAGAGGTTCCCGTCGACGGTGATCGGCGCCGGCGCCCGGGAGATCGCGAGAGGAGAGGGCTCCGCAGACGCGGAAAGCGTTCCTGGCGCAGAAAGGCACAGCAGGATCCCGAGAACCGCCGCGCGGCGCATCGTCGATTGGTACGAGGGAGCCGCGACAAAGTTCCGCAGTCAGTCGAGGGGAACGTCCCGGGTCGGAGCGGATCCGAAAACCCGGACGGCTGCGCCGCTGTGTGGATCCATTCCACCCCACGACGTCATTCCGGGTGCCCTTCGATCGTCACGGTGCGCCTCTTCACGAAGACGTTGTTGCTCAGTCGAATGTGCGCCGTCGGCCGCGTCCCGCCGCGAAGGGGACGTCCGTCTTCGACTCGCATCATCATGCCGGACTCGGTCGCGAGGCCACGAAAGTAGGCGACCGAGCGCTCGTCGAACTCCGCCTCTTCGAGCGGCATCGGAGTGCCCATCGGCGGACCGACCTCGATCGGGCCAATCTCGAATTCTCCGACGCGCTGGCGCAGGTCGGCGTATGCCATCGGACCCGTGTAATCGGGCGGCGGGGAGATGCGGATCCCCTTGAACTTGTCTCCGCCGACGCGGCTCAAATCGGCGGAAAAGTCTCCGGAGACCGCTCCCTCCCGCCGGATCCAGAAGAAAATGCGCGAGACCATCCACACGTCATCGCTGCCGTATTCCTGCGCATCCTGGACGCACGCCTCGAACGTGAGCTCAACTGGCATGAGCCGGAAGCGATTCTAGTCCCGGCGCGGCACCCGCTGCAGACTGATACAAACCCGGCGAAGAGCGCCGATCGGCCGCTCAGCAGTTCTGGTACTTCCAGTTCCGGGGTTTTCCTTCCGCGAGCCACTCGAGCGCCGTGGCCAGGCGCCTCTGCCTCGTCTCGTCCCGTTTCGCCTCCGTGATCCACTCGATGTATTCCTTCCGGTGGCTGGGGCTCAACCTCTCGAACGTGGCGGAGGCCGCCTTCTTCGTCTTCAGAGCCGCCGCGAGATCGCCGGGCACGGCGAGCGGCTCTGCCGGCCGCCGGACCGGACGCGGCCGGGCGGGCGCGTCGGACTCGTTGAGCGCGACGGCCTTCCTGATGTAACGGAGCATCGCCCTGTCCGAGGGCAGGTCGTCGAGGCTCGTGAGGCGGCCGAAGCTCCCCATCGCGGTATCGGACTCTTCGCCGTCGAGGCCGAGCACGTCGGTCATGCCCTGATGCCAGAAGCCGAACGTGCAGTGCTTCTGGAACGCCGCCATCCCGCAGAGGATCTTTCCGCGATACACGAACGCCGGCATGCTCCACTTCAGCGTCTCTTCGGCGTCGGGACAAGCCTCGTGCACCAGCTTCCGCAGGCGTCGCAGGATCGGCTTCGCGAATCCCGCCGCCTTTTCGATATGGGCATCGATGCGCGGATCGGTGTTCTTCATTGTGCCCACCTCGTATCCGGTTATCCGGTTGCCCCGGACTCTGGAAGATAGCAAAGGAACGTGCCGCGCCGAAATCCGTTCGGGATTCCCCGCCTCAGGGCGGCGGCTCGAGGATGGCCTCGGCATCGAGAGTCAAGTCCACGTCGTCGCCGACGACGACTCCTCCCCGATCGAGCGTGCCGTTCCAGTTCACTCCGAAATCCTTCCGGTTGATCCTCCCGGTGGCGAGAAAACCCGCGCGGATCCTGGGACCCTTGTCGACTCCGTCCTCCCACCACGGCGTCTGCCACTGGCCGAGGTGCCGGACGTCGAGGGCCACGGTCTTCGTCACCCCGCGAATCGTGAGATCTCCCGTGAGCCTCGCTTCGTCGGCCCCCCGCAGCTCGACGGAGCGCGAGCGGAACGTGATCGTCGGGTAATTGGCCACATCGAGAAAATCGGCGCTCTTCAAGTGCGTATCGCGATCCGGGTCCCCGCTCCACAGGCCGCGGGCGTCGATCGTCACTTCGAGAGAGGTGGCGCGGGGGTCGTCCGGGTCGAAATCCAGAGTGCCATGGACGTTCTTGAAGTGCCCGCGGACGGATGTGACCATCATGTGGCGGGCGCTGAACTCCGCCGCTGTGTGCCCGGGCTCGAATGTCCATTTCGCCATCGGTCCCCCCTTGCCAGAGCCCTGATTTCACCACAGGAACGGCGCCGTCGATTTCGTGCGGGGAGATCAGGATTTCAGGGACTGACTCCAACGCATCAGACCCCAGCGCACAATGCGCAGCGTACGGTCTAGAATCCGGCGGGTTCCATTCGACATTGCCCCGACCGTTATCGACTCGGTAAAACAGGAGACGAGATGTACCAGTCTGAGTATCGGGCTGCTTCCCAGGGGGCTATCGCATACGTCAAGGGCCACGTGCAGTACCGCGGTCTGAATACGGCCGGCGGCTGGATTCGCAACCCACTCGATGTAAGCCAGAAATTCGCCGCTCGGATCGATTCCACTATTACGGGGATGCGGCGAAGCAGTGAGTACAAGGGCGGGTTCAACCGCGAGCTTTACATCAACGAGATGGACAGATTGGCCAGGGACACTCAAACGGGGAACTGCTCGGAGCTCTCCGCGGTGGCGTTCAACTATCTCAAGGTCCAGGGCGTCTTGCCCATCGACTACTTCGGTGTCTTCCGCGGCAACTGGAATCATGCCTTCGTCATCCTGAATCGGGACGCGACGACACCGATCACCGACTTTGCGAAATGGAGCGAACCGGCCGTGCTCTGCGACCCGCTCTACGACCGCTCGGCCGACGCCGGCTTCCTGGCGACCTGGTACCCGCGTATCTACCCATTCAAGGCATCGGACGTGGTGTACCGCATCGAATAGAGAGCGTCGGTCTGTCCGTCCTCAAGAACTTTCTCCGACGCGCGATAGTCTCTGCGCGGTGCCCGACCAGATCGTCGTCCGCGGCCTGCGCAAGCAGTTTCCCAAAGTCCTCGCCGTCGCGGGGGTGGACTTGAACGTCGCCGCCGGCGAGGTCTTCGGCCTTCTCGGGCCCAACGGCGCCGGCAAGACGACGACGCTCGAGATGATCGAAGGCCTGACGCCCGCGGACGCCGGCGAGATCGGGATCTGCGGCCTCAACTGGCGCCAGCACGCGCAGGAGATCCGAGCCCGGATCGGCGTGCAGCTGCAGGCGACCAGCCTCTACAACAAGATCACCCCGCGCGAGGCGCTCGAGCTCTTCGGCAGCTACTACCCGAAGCGGCGCCAAACCCAGGAGCTCCTGGAGCTCGTGCAGTTACAGGAGAAGGCCGACGCCTACCACGTCACGCTCTCCGGCGGACAGGCGCAGCGCCTCGCGCTCGCGCTGGCGCTCGTGAACGATCCCGAGGTGGTTTTCTTAGACGAACCCACCGCCGGCCTCGACCCGCAGGGGCGCCGGTCGCTGTGGGAGGTCGTGCGCAAGATGAGGTCCGAGGGGCGCACGACGATGCTCACCACGCACTACATGGACGAAGCCGAGGCGCTCTGCGATCGCCTGGCGATCCTCGATCACGGCAAGATCCTGCGCTCGGGCACGCCGGCCGAGCTGATCGCGAGCCTGGGAATTCCGAGCGTCGTCGAGCTCACCTTCGACGGCGCCGCTCCCGACCCTTCGGCCTTCGCGGCTCGGCTCGGCATTCCCGTCGAGGCGCGCGGAGACGTCTGGGAGATTCCGACGCCGGACCCCAAGACTCTGCTGCCGAAGCTCTTCACCGCGATCGAGAGCGAGCGCCTCGAATACAACCAGGTGCACGTGCGCCGGGCGACGCTCGAAGACGTCTTCCTGCAGTTGACCGGCCGCAGCTTGCGCGAGTGACAGCGAAACAGAGCCCGCGATGAACCTGCCGAACCCGTTCGAGCTCCTCTGGCGGCAATTCCGAAACGAGTGGCGGCTGTACGCGCGCGACAAGGCCGCCATGTTCTGGACGTTCCTCTTCCCGCTGCTGATGCTCTTCGGATTCGGAGTGATCTTCCGCTCCGGCGGCCCTCCTGCCTTAACGCTCGTGCGCGTCCGGCCGGCGCAGGAAACGGCGCGAGACAAGGCTTTCCTGAAGGCGCTCGAGGAGTCGCGCCTGAAGATCGTGACTCTCGGCGCGAAGGAAGCGGAAGAGCGCTGGGCGAAGGGGGAGACGACCGCGCAGCTCGAGAGCAACGGAGACGGCTATCGACTGCGGCTCAACAGCTATCTCATCGCGCAGGGCCAGGTGGCCGCGCAGGCCGCGAGTCAGGCCTTCCTGGTGGCGCAGGCGCGGTTGAACGGCTCGCCCGAGCCCGAGCGCATTCCGTTCGTGGTCGAGAGCCCCGGCCATGCGCACTCGGACAGCTACGCCGCCTTCCTGGTTCCGGGGTTGATCGGCTTGAACCTGCTCACGATGGGACTGTTCTCCGTCGGCATGGTCACCGTCTCTTACCGCGAGAAGGGAAAGTTCCGCCGGCTCGCGGTGACGCCGCTCCCGAAGTGGGTCTTCCTGCTCGGCCAGATCCTCCAGCGCGTCACCGTGGTCGTGCTGCAGACCGCGGTGCTGCTCGTCGCGGCGCGATTGGCCTTCCAGATCGCGAACCAGGGATCCAACCTCCTGCTGGCGGTCCTGGTCGTGCTCGGCACCGCGACCTTCCTCGCCATGGGCTTCGCCCTGTCGAGCTTTGCCTCCACGGTCGAGACCTACGGCGCTATCTCGAACCTGGTCTTCTTTCCGATGATGCTGCTTTCGGGCGTCTACTTCCGGCTCGACAGCGCGCCGCGGTGGATGCAGAACGCCGTCTTCCTTCTCCCGCTCTCTCCCTATCTGCGGGTCTTGCGCGGCGTGTTCAACGACGGTGCGACGCTCGCCGGCCACGGCGTCGGCCTCGCGATCCTCGGCGCCTGGGCGGTTCTGTCGTTCGTGCTGGCGGTGAAGCGCTTCCGCTGGGTGTAGATTCTTCGACTCGAGGAGCGAAACGCTTCGGGAGAGTTCACATACACGCGACAACAAAGACGGAAGGGCGGCGCCTCGCTTCGAGCCCGGCCCTCCAGGCAACGCTCCTGGTGATCGCGGCAGCGGTGTGCGCGATCGTCTCGAACGTGCTCGCGGGACCGCAGAGGCGCCTCGCGTGGGCCGGGACGATTCCGCCGTCTTCGGGAAAGCCCGCCGGCAGGACGACGCCGGCCGGGCAGTCCGCCGCGACTCCGGCTCCTTCCGCGGGCGAGACGTCCTTCCCGCCGCATCCGGACAAGCCCTGGGTCGAGATCCCCGGAGACGCCGCCGCCTCACTCCACGCCCGAGGGGACGTCGTCTTCCTCGACGCGCGCCGGACCGCGGCCTACCGCGAGGGGCACATCGCGAGAGCCCGGCCGTTCTCCGTCTGGGAGTCCGACGTCGACGACAAGGTGCGGGCGTTCTTCGCCGAAGGGCACGAACCCTCGGCGCCGATCCTCGTCTATTGCAGCGGGGGCGACTGCGAGGACTCGCACATGCTCGCGCAGAAGCTCTTCCTCGCCGGCTTCGACAACGTCCTCGTCTACAAGGATGGGTTCCCGGACTGGCAGAAGCGGGGGCTCTCGACGACGAAGGGAGCGAGCCCGTGAGAGAGGGCCCCTCGATCTCGAGCCTCCTCGAGCATCCGTGGCTGACGGTTCGGGTCCAGCTCGCGCTCGGCGCGATCTTCGTCGCGGCCGCGATTCCGAAGATCGCCGACCCCCCCTCCTTCGCCCACATGATCTACAACTACCGCCTGGTTCCCGGCGGAGTGGTCAATCTCGCCGCGCTCTGGATCCCCTGGGTCGAGCTCCTGGCGGGTCTAGCGCTCATCCTCGGAGTCTGGAGGCGGGGAGCCGCATTCGTCGTCGGCCTGCTCCTGCTCGTCTTCATCGCGGCCGTGGGGATCAACCTCGCGCGCGGGCACGCGATCGACTGCGGCTGCTTCGACGTCCGCGACGCCGGCAAGACGGAAACGGAGCGTCTCGCGGACATGCGGTGGGTCGTTCTGCGCGACGCGGGGATGCTGCTCCTGGTGGGCCAGCTGCTGTTCGCGACGCGGCGCGGGAGGCCGCAGCCGGAGCCCGAGGCCGGCAGTCGCCAGGCGGGGAGTCCCGGCAGTCCGGATCCGGTCCCGTAGCGGTCCGCCGCCCGGTTATATCCTCCTCGCAGCATTGCGGAGGCGAACATGCACTTTTCCCTTCTCGGTTTCCTCATCCTGTTGCTGGTGGCGGCGGTGTGCGGCGCGATCGGGAGGGCGATCGCCGGCGGCTCGACGGGCGGCTGTCTGGTCTCGATCGTCGTGGGCTTCGTCGGCGCGCTTCTGGGATCGTGGATCGCTCACAAGATGCATCTCCCGGAGCTCTTCGTCGTCTCGATCGACCGGCATCCCTTTCCCATCCTGTGGTCGATCATCGGTGCGGCGCTGTTCGTCGCCGTGGTGCATCTCATTTCCGGAAGGCGTTGACGCCCGGCGGTTCGCCTTCCTGTCTCGACGAGGGAACATGACCTCTCGCTTCCGGACGGCCGCTCTTTGCATCCTTTTCGCCGCCGCCGGCGTCGCGTGTCAGAGCGCGGGCGGCAAGGGGAGCGCCGACGAGCGGGGGTCCCGCGCCGCTCAACCGAAGCCTCCGGCGAGCCGGTCCATCGCGGAGCTTCGTGCCGCTCTCCGCGACCCCGATCTTTCCGTGCGTCTGGCCGCGGTCGAGGAGCTCGGCCATCGAACTTCATCTTCGCCGGAGGCGATCGATGCGCTCGTCGAGGCGCTCGCGGATCCGGCGCCGCTGCCTCGCCGCTTCGCGGCCGGTGCTCTTGCCGAGGTCAAGTCCCCCTCCGTGCCCATGCTCGTCGCCCTCGCGAAGCTTCTGCGGGACGCGGAGCTCGAACCTCGGGACAGCGCCGCGCGATCCCTCGCGGCGCTCGCCCCCCGCGCCCCGGCGGAAGCGGTGAAGGATCTCGCCACCCTGCTCGTTGCGGCCGCCGGCGACAAGGAAGAATCGGTGCGAGCCCATGTCGTCGAGGCGCTCGGCGCTCTGGGCGCTCCCGGGGCCCGCCTGGTTCCGGCCGTGAAGCCGGCGCTCGAGCGCGCCCTGACGGATCCGAGCGCAGAGGTGCGGGGAGCCGCCGCGGCGGCGATCGGACAGCTCGCCGCCGCGGGCGTCCCGGGCACGATCGCCCTCCTCACCCGGGCGCTCGCCGATCCGGTTCCCGACGTGCGCAAGCAGGCTGTCGTCGCTCTCGAGAAAATCGGCCCCGCCGCGGCGCCGGCGACCCGGGCACTCGTGCGGCAGCTCCGCGGCAAGGAGATCTACCTCCGCGTCTTCGCCACCGACGCGTTGACCGCCATCGGCCCGGGCGCCCGCGCCGCGCTGCCGGAGTTGAAGGCCATGGTGGCGCGGGGATGGAAGGAGATCGAGGGCTCGCCGGAGTCGGAGGCGAAAGGCCTGCCCGAGGCCGTCGCGCGAGCGATCCGGAGCCTCGAGGGGAAGGCGCCGAAGAAGGCCGTGGGAAAACCCGCCTCCGGCCTGCCGGTCGTCCGGGTCGGTACGGGGATGGTGAAGGGACATTTCGAAGACGTCAACGTCGGGGACTTCGACCTGGTCGATGGGATCGCCTACCCGGCGAGCGGCGGCTCAGGGACCGTGGTCTACGCCGTCAGCAAACCGATCGCCTCGGCGGCGCTCGCCGGCTCGCCCTGCCCGATGACTTCGGCGCGGGCGCTCACGGCTCTCCGCGACGCCGGATACGTCGAAGTGACTCTCGACTCCGCCGGGGACTCGAAGTACTTCGCCGGGGGCACGCCTTTCGGCGGCTCCGGGCGCGAGGACGAGGTGGGCGGCCACTACTGGTCGACAAAACTGCGGCTGGCGCAGGGCCGCGCGGCCGGGAGCGTCGAGCACAGGGAACATGGCGGCTTCGAGTTCGACCTGCCGGTGTCGAACCCGAAGGTGCCGGAGGTGAGCGAAGCAGACCGGTCGAACGGACGGCGGGGCGATCCGTCGGTGCCCGCGCCGGCCGAGCCGGAAGTGACCGCGGCCTACCGAGCGGTGCGCGAGGCCGCGCTGAAGAAGGACTTGAATGGCCTCCTCGCGGCACAGGGTTTCCATCCAGGAGAGATCGCCGCGATCCGGGGACTGGACGGCGTCGACGCCGACCTCGCGGCTTTCGCGACTCGTTTCTTGAAGCCGGGCGCCGCGGGCGAGTTCCAGAACGGCGCGGGCTATGGCGCCGTGTCCGGCGCGGGTGCAAACTCGAAAGGCGAGAAGTTCCACAACATCTACTGGTTTGCGCCTTGCCGGGGAAAACTGGTGCTCATCGGTATCAGCGAGAATCCGCAATGATCCGGCGCCGGTGCCTTTGACCGGCCGTCGCTCCATGCTTGCGGTGACGCCCAGGATCCACATCTCCGAGCAGGAGCTCCAGGAACGATTCGTTCGCGCGTCCGGTCCCGGGGGCCAGAACGTCAACAAGGTGGCCAC
>DATNMZ010000016.1:0-3277 GCA_035602095.1 Thermoanaerobaculia bacterium | reverse complement strand
CGCCCCCTTCGAGCCCGAGCAGCGATCGCTTCACCAGTCCCTCCGGCCCGTGAATCTCTCTGCAGCTTGGAAGAGCGCAGCCTCCGGCCGCGGGGAGAAGCCTCCCCCTCTGCTAACGCTCCGGCTCTGCCAAGGATTTCGCCAACTTTCGCAGTTTAGGCCCTTCCGTCCGCCCGGGCGGATCGTCGTAGAGTCGGGAAATGGAGGAGAACGGGGACGAGCCCGGCCGGCGGATCGTCTCGGTCGTGCACCTGGCGATGCTGGCGGCCGTGGCGATCTACGCGATCCTCCTCCTCCTGGTCCGCGGGAACGCCGCTCTCGCCCCGGGGCCTCCCGGGCGCCCCAACTTCGTCTTTCTGCTGTTCTCGATCGGCGCCGCGCAATGGGGCGCCGCCACGATCATCGGCGGGATCCTGCTGCGCCGGGGCGGCCCCGGCGCGGGCGCGGCGGAGCGCGTCCGGCGCTTCTTTCTGGTGCGCTTCGCGGCGGCGGAGGCGATCGGGGTTTTCGGTCTCGTCGCCGGATGGACCGGGGAGTCCCGAGGCGGCGCCTTCCTGCTCCTCTCTGCCGGCGCGCTCGCGCTCCTCGCCTCCTCACCGACCCGAACGGCCTACCGGAGGGCTTTGGAGCAAACGCGGGCCGGCGGACGATAGGATCGACGGTCCCCCTCCGGTTGCCGCATCCCTCCCGTTTCTGATAAAACCCTTTTCGTCTGAGGAATGCGGGCGCAGGCCCGCATTTTTATTCGAATGAAAGTGAGTGAAAAGACGGCTCAAGACGTCGCCTCGATCGCCGCCGAAAAGGGCTGCCGGCTCCTCGCGCTCGAGAGCGCCGGGGTGGGCCGCTTCTCGACGCTTCGCGTGGTCCTGGAACGCGCCAACGGGGACCCCGTGACGGTCGACGATTGCGAAGCCGTGTCGCGGGAAGTCTCCGACCTGCTCGACCGTTCCGAGGAGATTCCTCACAAGTACGCGCTGGAGGTCTCCTCGGCCGGCCTGGAACGCAGGCTCTACTCGCTCGAAGACGCCCGACGGTTCGTCGGCCGGAGGGTGAAGGTCCGGAGCGAGTCGCCGGTCACGCCCGACCGGCTCTCTCCGGAGGGCCGGGGCGCTTTGTCTCCCGCCCGCAACTTCGGGGGACGGCTCGATTCGGTCGAGGGAGACGTCCTCCGGGTCGTTGATGAGGCGGAAGGCAGAATTTATAATGTCCGTTTCGGCGAGATTCGAACGGCGAGGCTCGATTTCCAATGGCCGGAGCGCCAGTAGGGCGAATAGAGAGAGCGGTCCCAGATGATTATTGATCCGTCGGTCATCCGACAAGTTTCGCGCGAGAAGGACATCGATCCGGAGAAGATGTTCGGCGCGCTGGAAGAAGCCATGTCTTCCGCAGCGCGCAAGTATTACCACGACAAAGCCGTAGTCACGTCGATTGACCGGAAGACCGGGGAGATGACGGCTTACTCTCGACGCACGGTGGTCCAGGAGCTCGACACGGACTCCGAGGACCCGCCTCCGCAGATCCTTCTCGACGAGGCGAACGAGCTCATCGCGAAGCTCGGAACGAAGGGCGACGTGCGTGTCCTGCGGCCTTCCGCCACCGAAGGGGAGCCGCCGTCCGAAGTCTCCGAGCTCGCGCTCGGCGACGAGATCCGGCAGTATCGCGAGCCGGTCGGCCTCGGCCGCATCGCGGCGCAGACCGCGAAGCAGGTGCTCTACCAGAAGGTTCGCGAGGCCGAGCGCGACAACATCTACAACGAGTACTTCCCCAAGCTGGGCGAGCTCATGAGCGGCACGGTGAAAAGGTTCGAGCGCGGCGACATGATCGTCGACCTCGGCAAGACGGAAGCGATCATCCCCCGCGATCAGCAGTCCCGCGCCGAACGCTACGGGCAGGGCGAGCGCATCCGGTCGATCCTCTACGACGTGCACCGCAACCCCAAAGGCCCGCAGCTCGTGCTTTCGCGCACGGATCCTCGCCTGCTGATCCGTCTTTTCGAGATGGAGGTTCCGGAGATCTACGACGGCACGGTCGTCATCAAGGGAGCGGTGCGGCAGCCCGGCGAGCGCGCCAAGGTGGCGGTCCGCTCACGCGAGCGCGACGTGGATCCGGTGGGCGCCTGCGTCGGAATGCGCGGCAGCCGGGTTCAGTCGATCATGCGGGAGCTCCATGGGGAAAAGATCGACGTGATCCTCTACTCCGAGGACCTGATCACCTTCGCGCAGAATGCGCTCGCGCCGGCGAAGATCACGCGCGTTTCACCGATCCACCACGAAGACGGGGCGATGAGCCTCGACTGCGTCGTCGAGGACGACCAGCTGTCGCTCGCGATCGGCAAGAAGGGGCAGAACGTCCGCCTCGCCTCCGCGCTGATCGGCATGAAGATCGAGATCAAGGGCGAGAGCGAAGTCAAAGGCGAAGTCGCGGAAGCGCTCTCGCGGATGTTGAAGGCGTCGCGCCGGCGTCAGACGCCCCTCGCGCAGATCCCGGGCATCGGCGAGAAGACCGTGGGGAGGCTTTCCGAAGCGGGCATCACGACCCTCTCCGAGCTTCTGGAGAAGACCGCGGAGGAGCTGGCCGAGATTCCAGGGCTCGGGCAGAAGTCCGCCGAAAAGGTCCTCGAGGCGGCGCGCGCGTTCGAGGCGCAACCCGCCGCGGAAGAGGAAGAGGAAGCCGAGTCCGGTCAAGAGAATGGAAACATTTCGGCGACGGCCGAAGAGACGACCGTCGGGGAGTAACCGGTTCCTATGGGAAAGATCCGAGTCGAGGAGCTCGCCGCGCAGATGGGGATCGGCAGCAAGGAAGTTCTCTTCCTGCTGCAATCGATCGGTGTCGACGTCAAGTCTCCGCAGGCGGCGCTCGACGAATCGACCGTCCTGGCGATTCTCCAGGGCAAGACGCACGCGCCCAAGCAACTGATCGTGCGGGACACCGAGTCGCGCGCGCCGCGGCCGCAGAAGAGCGCGCTGTCGCGCATCAAGATCATCGAAAGACCCCCCGGAGCAGGCCCGGAGGAGCCGGCCGAGCCGCCTCGCCGCACGCCGGAGCCGCGCGCTCCCAAGGCCGCGGCATCCGCCGAGCCCGCACGGACGGCGGTCGTTCCGGCGGAGCCTGAGGCGGAGGCGGCGCCCGCTCCGGCTCAGGCTTCGACAACCGCGCCCGCGCCCGCCGCCGGCACCACGGCGGCGAAGCCGCTTCCCCGCAAGATCGTTCTTCCGCCGCGGCCGGCGACACCGGCGCGGCCCGTCGTCTCCGGCGCTCCCGGACGTCCTCCCGGCCC
>DATNMZ010000015.1:0-3154 GCA_035602095.1 Thermoanaerobaculia bacterium | reverse complement strand
CGCGAGTCTTGCGAGCGGCGCGGGGGCGTTGCTGCCGGAGACCGCCGGCGGCCTCGAGCCTCTGGCGGGAGTGTGGCGGCGCGCCGCGCTGTCCGTGGCCGCCGAACGCGCCGGCGCGGGCGACCGATCGCTCCGCGGGCTCGCGGCCGCGGTGGGGGCGGAAGCCTTTCCGGAAGCGGAGTGGCGGCGCATCGATCCTTCCGGCAACGCTTTCGCGAACTTGAACACCGTCGACGACTGGGCGATCGCGCGGGAGCGCGCCTGATGAGCGACACGGAAGACACCGGCGTCGGACCCGCGCGTCCCCGGCGTCCCCGCTCGACGGGGCCCCTCCGGGGCAGCCTGCTGCATCTCGACGCGCGGGGGCGGGCGCGGATGGTGGACGTCGGCGGCAAGCCGGCCACCCGGCGCACGGCGACGGCGCGCGGCGTCGTCCAGCTGAACGCGGCCGCCTACGCGGCGCTGTCCGAGGGGAAGCTCTCGAAGGGCGACGCCCTCGCGGTCGCGCGCCTCGCCGGGATCCTGGCCGCGAAGAAGACGGCCGAAATCGTGCCGCTGGCCCACGCGATCGCGCTCGATTCGGTCGTCGTCGAGTGCGAGCTCGACGCCCGCGCCCGCTCGGTGCGCGTGAGCGCCACCGCGTCGACGGCCGCCCGAACCGGAGTCGAGATGGAAGCCTTGACCGCCGTGGCGGGAGCGTGCCTGGCCCTGTACGACATGGCCAAGGCGCTCGACCGCTCGATCACGATCGCCGAGATCGTCCTGGTCGAGAAGCGGGGGGGCCGGTCGGGAACGTATCGCCGACGGGAATCGGGAAGAGCAAGATGAGATGCGCGTCGTTGCCGGCTCCGTCGCCCCTTCCGGTTTCCCATCGGTAGGCTTTTCCTCATGCTCCGGACGCGCATCTGCGAGCTTTTCGGAATAGAGCATCCGATCGTCCTGGGCGGCATGGGCTCCGCGACCGGTGCCCGCCTCGTCGCGGCGGTCTCCAACACGGGCGGCCTCGGGACTCTGGGCTGCGCGGGACGCACGCCCGGCTGGATCGCGGACACGGCAAGAGAGATCCGACGGGAGACCGACCGGCCCTTCGGGCTGAACCTGCTCCTCTTCGAAGCGGACGAGGCGGCGATCGCCGCTGTCCTCGAGGCGAAGCCTTCCGTTTTCTCGACCGCATGGCCCTGGGCCGATCAGGACCTCCGCGGACTGTTTTCGCGGGCGCGCGACGCCGGCGCCCTCGTCGTCCACATGGTGTCGAGCGTCGCCGAGGCCCGGCGCGCCGCGGAGGCCGGGGCAGATGCGATCGTGGCGCAGGGGAGCGAGGGAGGAGGACACGTCGGCCTGATGGGAACGATGCCGCTCGTTCCGCAGGTCGTGCGGGCGGTCGCTCCGATCCCGGTGCTGGCCGCGGGAGGAATCGCGACGGGAGAAGGCCTCGCCGCCGCGCTCGTCCTCGGGGCCGAGGGCGTTCTGGTCGGCACGCGCTTTCTCGCGACGCCGGAGGCCCCGGTCGCCGACGGGTTCAAGCAGGCCGTGCTCGCGAGCGACGGCCACGACACGGTCCTGACCGAGATCCCGGACGTGGCGCGCGGCCGCGTGTGGCCGGGCGCCTATTCCCGCGTCGTCCGCAATCGTCTCATCCGCCGCTGGGCGGGGAGGGAAGGCGAGCTCCGCGCCCGCCGCGGCGAGGTCGGCCCCGCCATGCGGCGGGCTTTCGAATCCGGCGACGTCGAGGAGGCTCCGCTCTTCATCGGCCAGGACGCCGGCTTGATCGACGCCATCGAGCCGGCCGGACAGGTCGTTCTTCGACTGGTCCGCGACGCGGAGGCCGCGCTGCGCCGGAGCGCCGGGGCCATCTCGCGCGGGTAGCCGGCGTCCGCGAGGCGCCGGAACCTCGCCGGACGGCCATCGCATCGCCCGCGGGGGCTTCTGGTTTCGGCGTGGGTCCGGAATAATGGAGCGATGTCCGCCCCGATCCGCGTCATCGTCATCACCGTCTCCGACGGCGTCTCGGCGGGCGAGCGACCGGACCACGGGGGTCCGGCGTGCGAAGCGGCCCTCGCCGATTCGGGGATTGCGCACGCGGTCGTCGGCCGCGAGATTCTGCCGGACGATCGGCAAGGCATCGCCGCGGCGATCCGCCGCCGGGCGGATGCCGACGAGGCCGACCTGATCGTGCTCACGGGCGGCACCGGGGTCGCTCCTCGCGACCGCACGCCGGAAGCCGTCCGCGACTGCGTCGCCTTCGAAGTGCCGGGCCTGGCGGAGAGGATGCGCGCCGAAACGGGGCGCGACTTTCCCGCCGCGGCCCTGTCCCGGCAGGTGGCCGGGGTTCGCAACCGCACGCTCGTCGTGGCGCTGCCGGGGTCGCCCCGGGGCGCGGCGGACTGCCTGCGGGCGATCGCGGCGCTCCTTCCCCACGCGACGGCTCTCGTCCGCGGCGAAGCGCCTTCCCATCCTCGCCCGGCGGGCGCCTCGCGGTGAGAAGCGCCGCGCCCGGAATCGACGGACTGCTCGCCGATCCCTCTCCCATCGCCGGCCGCCGGGTCGGACTCGTCACGAACCCGTCGGGCGTCACGGCGGCGGGCATCCCGACGTGGAAGGCGCTCTTCGACTCGAAGGAGACGCGGCTCGTCCGTCTCTTCGGGCCGGAGCACGGCGTCGATGGCGGAGCTATCTACATGGAGGCGGTCGGCGGTGGAGTCCATCCGCCGACGGGGCTCCCGGCCGTTTCGCTGTACGGAGCGACCCGCGACAGCTTGAAACCGAAGCCGGAAGACCTCGCCGGTATCGACGCGCTCGTCTTCGACGTCGCGGACGTCGGCAGCCGGTACTACACCTACGTCTGGACGATGATGCTCGCGATGGAAGCCTGTGCCGCCGCGGGGATTTCTTTCGTCGTGTGCGACCGGCCCAACCCCATCGGCGGGACCGTGGAGGGAGCTCCTCAGGAGCCGGACTTTCTGTCGTTCGTGGGTCTGCACTCCATCTCGGTGCGGCACGGCATGACCGCCGGCGAGCTCGCTCTTCTCCTCCGCGCGGAGAAGCGTCTCGACCTCGATCTCACCGTCGTCCCCGTCCGTGGGTGGGCGCGCGACACGCCGTTCGACGCGACGGGGCTTCCGTGGGTGTCGCCGTCGCCGAACATCCCCAGCCC
>DATNMZ010000014.1:0-3537 GCA_035602095.1 Thermoanaerobaculia bacterium | reverse complement strand
AGACTCCTCGCGCGAGCGGATGGATCGGAGTAGCGGGAAGGAGGGGTTTCGGCGGCCCCTTCACCAGACTCTCGGCCCCCTCACCCTAACCCTCTCCCCCGAGCGCGGGGGAGAGGGGACACGGAATCCCCCTCTCCCGGCGGGAGAGGGACGGGGTGAGGGGAGCTTCCAGGTGCCCGGCTCGGCCGACGTTTACCGATCCGGCGCTGCGGACTGATAGAAGGTGGCGACGTCGGAGCCGAGCTTCACGAGCGACGGCTTGTGGATGTACATCATGTGGCCGGCGTCGTAGTGCTCCAGGGTCACGTTCCGGCGCAGCGCGGGGTCGAGGCCGAGATGGTCGATCGTGTACTCGGCGGCAAAGAACGGCGTCGCGAAGTCGTAATACCCGGCGCCGACGAAGACCTTGAGAGCCCGGTTCTGGCTCATCGCATCCCGGAGCGTCTCCGCGACATTGACATAGCGGTTCTGCGCGGCGCCGTAGTTCCAGGGCCGCACCCGGCCCGTCAGGAGCTCATACGGAAGGTCATTCTCGTACTTGAGCTCCGTGCGGATGTAGTCGTTCACCGTGGCGCCGTAAGGTCCGCGGATCGCCGCCATGCTCGGATCGTAGTCGCTCCGCTCGCCGCCGGAGTCGCGGTCGATCCCCTGGAAGCGGCTGTCGAGACGGCCGACCGTGCGGTGCTGGTCGCGCAAGAGCTCCTTGGTGAAGCGGGGCAGCGTCACCCGGAGGTCGCATGCCTCGAGAAACGCCGGGGAGAGTCCCGTCAGCCGCGAGAGCTTCTGCACGGTCGCCTTGCGCTCCGGGTCGGACAGCTTCGCCCCCTTCATCAACGCGAGCGCGTAATCGGTGGAGGCGAACTGCCTCGCTTCCTCCACGGCTTTGCCGAAGCTCGCCTGCAGGTCGGGGGAGAGCTTCTTGTGGTACCAGGCGGTCGTCGTGTACGTCGGCAGGAACGTGATGTACGCCAGATCGTTGCCGACATTGAAGTCGGCCGTCTGGAAATTCAGGATGCTCGAGATCAGGACGATCCCGTTCAAGTACATCCCGTGCCGCTCCTGGAGGTATCCCGAGAGCCCGGCCGCGCGCGTCGTGCCGTAGCTCTCGCCGGCGAGAAACTTCGGGGAGGACCAGCGGGCATTCCGCGTCGTCCAGAGCCGGATGAAGTCGCCGACCCACTGGACGTCCTCTTCGACGCCGTGAAACTGTTCCGGCTTTTCTCCCGGGGCGGGACGGCTGTATCCCGTCGTCACCGGGTCGATGAACACGAGATCCGTGAAAGCGAGCCAGGTCGCTTCATTGTCCACGAGCCGGTACGGCGGCGGGAGCGGCTGCCCGTCGTCCGCCATCACGACGCGCTTCGGACCGACGGCGCCCATGTGCAGCCAGACGGAGGCGGATCCGGGGCCGCCGTTGAAGGTGAAGGTGACCGGCCGCCGCGCGGGCCCGCCCTCCTTCGCGTACGCCACGTAGAAGATGTTCGCCTTGAGCTTACCGGTCTCGTCTTTCATCGGCATGTAGCCGGCGGTCGCCGTGTACCGGAAGGGCTTCGCGTCCAGCCGAATCTCGTGATGCGTGACGGACGGCTTCTCCTCCTTCGGCTTTTCCTCCGCGGGCCGGTGGTCCTTCTCGAGAGCCTTGCCGTCGTCGGCAGATTTCGTCTCCGCCGGAGGTGTGGGCCGCTCCCTCTGGCTCTGGGCGGCCAGGCGAGAGGGTCCGAGGCAGAGCGCGGCGGCGAGACTGAAAACGGCGAAGCGCAATCGCAGCGTCATCGAAGAAGCCTCCTCGGCATTTGAGTGCCGCGGATTATAGGACCGAGGCGGTCCGGATCACCGCTTCGCCGGCTACTCTTTCGGCGGAACCCCAACCCGGGCGGCCGCCTTGCGGGACACCGCCCTGCGGAACCACTCGAAGCGGCCGAACAGGCGTCCCGGGATTCCGAGCGCCTGCGCGGCCCACCTCGGAAAGTCGAACCGGTCCCGCTGGCGGACGATCCGCCCATCCTCGAGCTCGAGCTCGCTTAAGATGACGTTGACCACGGGGCGGCCGCCGTAGAGGTATCTCGCCGTTAATTCGACGGTCCCGGTCCCGCTGCCGGCGCGCGCGATCGTGTAGGAGACCGAAAGCGTCTTCGCGCGGGAGAGAAGTCCCGTCCACATCTTCCCCACGTCCGGCCCTTCGAGTCGGTAGACCTCGTCCTCGAACCGGGCATTGGGAGCATAGAGGGCCGCCATCGCGGCTCCGTCGCGGCGCGCGAGCGCGTCGTAGAAGCGCACCAGCAGGGCCTTCGTCTCCTCGGCGTTCACCGCAGAGGATTATGTCCGAGCCGTTGACGCTGCGGTTATGCTGTTGCCAGCGATGCGAGTTCTCGTGGTCGGCGGGACCCGTTTCCTGGGACCTCCCGTCGTCACGCGCCTTTCGAACCTCGGCCACGAGGTCACCGTCTTCCATCGCGGAGAGCACGAACCCTCTCTCCCGTTCGGCGTGCGTCACGTCCATGCGCCCGAGGCGGCCTCTCCGGTGGTCGCCTTTCCGCCCGAGCTCACCGAGCTCGCGTGGGACGTCGTGCTCTCGATGATGCCGGTCGGAGAGCGGGACGCGCGGGCTCTCGTCGAGACCTTTCGCGGGATAACGCGCCGGCTCGTCGCGCTTTCGAGCGGCGACGTGTACCGGGCTTACGGGATCTTCTCCGGGACCGAGGCGGGCCCGCCGGAGCGGATGCCGCTCGCCGAAGACGCCCCGCTGCGCGAAAACCTTCTCCCCTACAGCCAGATGGCCGGCGCGCCGGCGGACCTCGCAGAGTACGAGAAGATCCTCGTCGAACACACGATCTTCACGGAGCCTTCGATTTCCAGCACCGTTCTCCGGCTCCCCGCCGTGTACGGCCCCGGGGACCGGCAGCACCGGTTCGCCTCGGCCTGGCGGCGGATCGCGGACGGACGCCGCGAGATCGTGCTCGGGCGCCGTCACGCCAGGTTCCGCTGGACGCACGGCTACGTGGACGACGTCGCGGACGCCATCGTTCTGGCCGTGACGCTCGAGCGCGCAAAAGGACGGGTCTACAACGTCGGCGAGGAGCGGACCCCCACGATTGCGGAGCGCATCGAAGCGTTCGGCCGGGCGCTCGGGTGGGGCGGCCGGGTCATCGCGGCCCCGGAAGAGGAGCTGCCCCCGCACCTCGTGGTGCCGGGCAATTTCGCGCAGGACATCGTGTACGACACCTCCCGGATCCGGCGGGAGCTCGACTGGCGCGAGAACGCTTCGGCGGAAGACGCGTTTCGCAAGACGGCGGCCTGGGAGAAGGAGAGCGCGGCCGGGTTCCCTCATCCGAGCGACGAAGAGTACGCGGCGGAGGATCGAGCCGTCCGCTCCGGAAAGGGCGAGGCAACGTAACCGTCGCTACGCGCTGCGCGGCGGATCTGGCTTCGCCACCGGCGCGCGGCTCGGCCGGATGCGGCTCGACCGCGCGCCTGATCCGTCGCTCCGCGCTCCGCTCCCGCACCGCAAGGCTCCTCCCTCCCTTCGGTCGGGAGACT
>DATNMZ010000013.1:0-3724 GCA_035602095.1 Thermoanaerobaculia bacterium | reverse complement strand
CCGATTTCCACCCGCTTGTTCAACGGAAGGTCGACGCCCGCGATTCGTGCCATTTGAGATCCTCTAGCTCTCTCGAGCCGTAGTCATCAGACTCAGTTATCAGTTATCAGTTATCAGTTATCAGTTTCTGAACCGACGACTGAAAACTGTTCACTGGAACCCCTCACCCCTGCCGCTGCTTGTGCTTCGGAATCGAGCAAATCACTCGAACGACCCCTTTTCGGTGCACGATCTTGCACTTGACGCAAATCTTCTTGACCGACGCTCTGACTTTCATATCTCCCTCGGGCTTTCAACAAACTGACAACTGACAACTGACAACTGACAACTGACAACTGACAACTTCCTACTTGTACCTATAGATGATGCGTCCCCGGGTCAGGTCGTACGGCGACAGCTCGACTAAGACCTTGTCTCCCGGGAGAATCCGGATGAAGTTCTTGCGCATCTTGCCGGATATGTGGGCCAGGACCTGGTGCTTGTTCTCCAGCTCGACCTTGAACATCGCATTCGGCAGCGGCTCGACGACCGTCGCCATGACCTCGATCGCTTCCTCTTTGGGCATCAGGAGGCTGCCCGCTGCGCGGCCCGAAGCCGGCCGAGGCCCAGCACGACGGCGCCGTCTCCCTCGATGGCAACGGTGTTCTCGAAGTGCGCCGAGACGCTGCGGTCCCGCGTCCGCACGGTCCAGCCGTCGCTGTCCGTCGTGACCTCCGGGCGGCCGAGGTTGAACATCGGCTCGATCGCGATGACCATCCCCGCCCGGAGCAGGTTCCCCCGCCCGCCGGGCCCGTAGTTTGGAATCTGGGGCTCCTCGTGGAGGGCCGTCCCGACGCCGTGCCCGACGAAGTCCCGCACGACTCCGTACCCGTGCGGAATCGCGACCGCTTCCACCGCCGCGCCAATGTCGGAAACGCGGTTGCCCGGACGGGCGGCGGCGATTCCCGCTTCGAGACCCTTTCGGGTGACCTCGAGCAGCTTGGACGTCTCCGCGTCGATTCTTCCGACCGGAAACGTCCGAGCTCCGTCGCCGTAGTACCCGCCGACGACCGCGCCGCAGTCGACTCCGACGATGTCGCCCTCCACGAGCGCCCGCGTGGTCGGAATGCCGTGCACGACCTCGTCATTGACCGACGTGCAGAGGGTCTTCGGATACCCGCGATACCCGACGAACGCCGGCTTGGCCCCGCGCCGGCGGATCTCCGCCTCGGCGATCCGGTCGAGCTCTTCGGTCGTGATGCCCGGAGCCACGGCTTTCTCGACCGCGTCGAGAGTCTCCAGCACCACCCGGGAAGCCTCCTCGAGCAGAAGGAGCTCTTTCTCGCTGCGGATCGTGATCATCCACGGCCTCGTGCCGCGGCCGGGCGCGCCACGGGCAGCGCCTGGTCGACCTTCTCCGCGATCTCCGCAATGTCTCCCATGCCGTCGACGTCCACCAGGAGCCCTTTGCCCCGGTAATAACCGACCAGAGGCTCCGTTTTCTGGTGGTAAACGCGCAGCCGCTCGAGGATCGTCTCGGGTCGGTCATCCGACCGCCCTTCGTCTTTCGACCGACCGTGCAGCCGGTCCACGAGGACCGCTTCGGGTACCGAAAGATTGACAACGGCGGAGAGAGACCGCCCATTCCCGGCCAGGAGCTCCTCCAGGGCAGCGGCCTGCTCGACCGTCCGCGGGAAGCCGTCCAGGATGAAGCCGGCGGAGGCGTCCGGGAGGCCGATGCGGTCCCGGATGAGCGCGATCATGAGGTCGTCCGAGACGAGCTCCCCGGCCTCCATGACCGCCCTGGCCTGGAGTCCCACGGGCGTCCCCTCCCGAACGGCCGCCCGGAGGATCTCGCCGGTCGAGATCGCGGGGATGCCGAGCCGCTGCGAGAGCAACTTCGCCTGGGTGCCCTTCCCGCTTCCCGGAGGGCCCAAGAAGATCACCCGCATCAAACCCGGCGCCCGCGAACCCGGCTCTTTTTCAGGAAGCCGGTGTAGTGGTGCTCGACGAGCTTCGACTCCACCTGCTGGACCGTGTCCATCGCCACGCCGACGACGATCAAGAGGGACGTCCCGCCGAAGTAGAAGTTGAATCCGAACCCCTGGGTGAAGAAGCGCGGGAGGAACGTGTCGAGCGGCGGCCCGATGAACGGAATGCTCTGGACCTTGAAACCGCTCGCGAGGAACTCCGGGAGAAGGGCCACGAAGGTCAGGTAGAGCGCTCCCACGATCGTCAGGCGGGAGAGCACGGTATCGATGTAGTCGGCCGTTTTCCGGCCGGGCCGGATCCCCGGGATGAAACCGCCGTACTTGCGCATGTTGTCGGCGGTGTCGGTCGGATTGAAGACGATGGACGTGTAGAAGTAGCAGAAGAAGAGGATCCCGACGGCGTAGAGAAGGACGTAGAGCGGCTGTCCCTGGGAGAGCGAGCTCGCGACCCGCTTCATCCAGTCCGCGCCGATGAAATTCGAGAAGTAGTAGGGGATCTGGATGATCGAGATCGCGAAAATGATCGGGATGACGCCGCCCGTGTTCACGCGCAGCGGGAGATACGTGTTCTGACCTCCGTAGACCCGGCGGCCGACGACCCGCTTGGCATACTGGACGGGAATGCGCCGCTGGGCGCGCTCGACGAAGACGATCAACGCGACGATGCCCGCCATGAAGATCAAGACCAGCAGGAGCGTCAGGATGGAGATGTTCCCCGTGCGAATCAGATCGAAGAGTCCGAAGATGGCCGCGGGCAGGCTGACCACGATGCCGGCAAAGATGATCAGCGAAATCCCGTTGCCGATCCCCCGCTCGGTGATCTGCTCGCCCAGCCACATGATGAAGATGGTGCCGGTCGTCAGCGTCAAAACCGTCATCAGGCGAAAGGCCCACCCGGGATGCGGAACGAGGTGCGCGCCGCCGGGCGCCGTCTGCTTCTCGAGCCAGAGAGCGATCCCGCTCGCCTGGACGAAGGACAGGAGGACGGTGCCGTAGCGGGTGTACTGGGTGATCTTCTTGCGGCCCATCTCCCCTTCCTTCGAGAGCTTCTCGAGGTAGGGCCAGACAACCGTCAAGAGCTGCAGGATGATGGACGCCGAGATGTACGGCATGATCCCGAGGGCGAACACGGAAAGCCTCCGGAGAGCGCCGCCCGAGAAGATGTCGAGGAATCCAAAGAGGGATCCCGCCGACGCCTTGAAGAACTCGTTGATCGCCGTCGGGTCGACTCCGGGCGTCGGAATGTGGGCCCCGAGCCGGTAGACGGCGAGCAGGAGAAACGTGAACAGGACCCGCTTGCGCAGGTCGGGCACGTTGAAGATGTTCGCGAAACTCTGAAGGGCGCTCAACGCTCGATCACCTCGCACCGTCCGCCGGCGGCTTCGATCTTCGCCTGGGCGTTCGCGGAGAACTTGTGCGCGGAAACCGTCAGCGGCTTCCCGATCTCTCCGTCCCCCAGGATCTTGACCTTCCGGCTCTTGCGCGCGAGCCGGAGACTCGCGAGCGCCTCGGGAGTCACTTCCTGGCCGGCCTCGAAACGGTTCAGGTCGGAAAGGTTCACGATGTCGTACTCGACCCGGAAGATGTTCGTAAAGCCCCGCTTCGGCACGCGGCGGTGGAGCGGCATCTGGCCGCCCTCGAACCCCCGCTGGTGCTGGTAGCCGCTTCGCGACTTCTGCCCCTTGTTTCCGCGCCCGGCGGTCTTACCGTGCCCGCTGCCCGGGCCGCGGCCGACGCGCTTCTGGGAGTGCGTC
>DATNMZ010000012.1:0-3770 GCA_035602095.1 Thermoanaerobaculia bacterium | reverse complement strand
CCGACCGAGGGCCCGCCCGCCTCGCGAGCGCCCCGGTTCGCCGCCTCCATCAGCCCCGGCCCGCCGCCCGTCATCACCGTGAAGCCGAGCCTCGCCAGCCGGGACCCGACGGTGCGCGCGAGCTCGTAGTACGGGTGCCCTTCCGGAAACCGCGCGGACCCGAACACCGTGACACAGGGGCCGACGAAATGGAGAGCCCGGAATCCCTTGATGAACTCCCGGAGGATCGTCAGGACGGAGTAGAGCTCGCGCCCCCGCGACTTCGGCCCCTCCAGGAAGAACCGCTCCTCGGGTTGTGTGTCGGGGGGCTGGACCTCTTCGGAGCCCGTGCGGGGATCGTCCGCGCTCATCGGCGCAAGGGTACCCCGGGGCGCAAGTCAGGAGTTTTCAGTCCTGGGCTCTCCGACCGTCCGTCGGGTGTGAACCGAGAACTGAAAACTGACAACTGACAACGGCGCGCCTCAGGCGCGCCTCGCCACCTCGAGCCGCGCCTGCGCGAGCTCCATGCGAGAGCGGATCTCCTCCATCGTGTCGAACCCGGCGGTCTTCAAGGCTTCCGCCGCGCTCGCGCGATCGCGCTCCGCGGCGGCGGTGTCGATGTCCGCGGGCTCCTCGGCGAGGTCGGCCAGGACCGAGACGACGTCGTTGGCGATCTCCGCAAACCCGGAGGAGAGGGCCAGAGCGCGTGACGTCCCGCCGTTGCGGTAGGAGAGGATGCCCGTCTTCAAAAGGGTGACGAGGGGAGTGTGGCCCGGCAGGACGCCCAGGTAGCCGAGCTCGCCGGGAAGTTGGATCTCATCCGCCTCCGTCTCCGCCACCTGCTTGACAGGAGTCACCACGATCAGTTTCAGCTTCGAAGCCATGAAGGCCTCCCCGTTTCCCGTTTCCCGATTCCCGTTTCCCGTTTCCGCTAAAAGGTGCTCTGAATCAAGCCCCCATCCACCTGGACGGTCGCTCCCGTGACGTAGCTCGCCCGCTCGCTGCAGAGAAACGCGATGACGTCGCCGATCTCGCGGGCCTGCGCGTAGCGGCCGATCGGGATGGCGGCTTCGACCCGTGCCGCGTACTCCTCGACGGAAACGTGCTCTTCCTTCGAGCGAATCTCGTTCAAGTGGATCTGGCGATCCGTCAGGACGTGACCGGGCAGCACGGCGTTGACGAGGACGTTGTCCCGCGCGAATTCGTTGGACATCGTCTTCGTCAGAGCCGAAATGCCGGCCCGCAGCGTGCTCGAGATCGTGAGGAGGTCGTTGGGCTGCTTCGCGACGAACGACGTGATGTGCACGATCCGCCCCCAGCGGCGTTCTCGCATCTGAGGCAGCACGAGCCGCGAGAGCCGCAGAACGTTGAAGAGCGTCGAGTCGATGCCTGCCTTCCACTGGTCGTCGGTGAGAGTCAGAAACCGGGCGGCGGGCGGGCCTCCCGTGTTCGTGACCAGAATGTCCACCGGCCCCCAGGCCTCCACCGTCGCCTGATGCCACGCGTCCAGGTCGTCTCCGCGGGTGACGTCGCAGGGAGAGGCGAGGACCTGGGCGGCCGGCACCGCGGCCGCCAGCTCGCGCCATGCCTTCTGGAGCCGCTCGGGATCCCTTCCGCAGATCGAGACGCGGCAGCCCTGCCGGGCAAGGGCGAGCGCGGTTGCCTTCCCGATGCCGTTCGAGGACGCCGCCACGAGGGCGACGCGGCCGCCGATTTTCAGATCCATGGATTGCGAAATGCCGGATCCTGTCGAAAACCGTCCGGGGGCGCACCGCGCCGCCGGATCCGGAATGAACGCTACGCCGCCGTCTGGCTCATCTTCTCCGCCCGCTCGCGCGCTTCCTGCATGGTGCCGACCATATAGAACGCCTGCTCCGGCATGTCGTCGCACTTGCCATCCACGATCTCCTGGAAGCCAGAGATCGTGTCCGCGATCTTCACGTAGCGGCCCTCCAGGCCCGTAAACTGCGCGGCGACGAAGAAAGGCTGCGAGAGGAAGCGCTGGATCTTCCGCGCGCGCGCGACCGTCACCTTGTCGTCCTCGGACAGCTCGTCGATTCCGAGGATCGCGATGATGTCCTGCAGATCCTTGTACTTCTGAAGAACCGCCTGCACGGCGCGGGCGACCGCGTAGTGCTCCTCCCCCACGATGCGCGGCGAGAGAATCTTCGAAGTCGAATCGAGCGGGTCCACGGCGGGATAGATCCCGAGCTCGGAGATCGCCCGCGAGAGAACCGTGGTCGCGTCGAGGTGCGCGAACGCCGCCGCGGGGGCCGGGTCGGTCAGGTCGTCGGCGGGAACGTAGATCGCCTGGACGGACGTGATCGAGCCCTTCTTGGTGGACGTGATCCGCTCCTGCAGCTCGCCCATCTCGGTCGCCAGGTTCGGCTGGTAACCGACGGCCGACGGCATCCGGCCGAGAAGGGCCGAGACCTCCGAGCCCGCCTGCGTGAAACGAAAGATGTTGTCGATGAAGAGAAGGACGTCCTGGCCTCCGACGTCGCGGAAATACTCGGCGACCGTGAGGCCGCTCAAGCCGACCCTCAGACGCGCGCCCGGCGGCTCGGTCATCTGCCCGTAGATCAGCGTCGCTTTCGACTTCGACGGATCGCCCGGAGTGATGACGCCGGATTCGGTCATCTCGAGATAGAGGTCGTTGCCCTCACGGGTGCGCTCGCCGACGCCGGAGAGAACCGAGTAGCCGCCGTGCTGCATGGCGACGTTGTTGATCAGCTCCATGATGAGGACCGTCTTGCCGACGCCCGCGCCGCCGAACAGTCCCGTCTTGCCGCCTTTCGAGTAGGGTTCCAGGAGGTCGACGACTTTGATCCCCGTCTCGAACATCTCGACCGTCGTCGACTGGTCCTCGTAGCGGGGAGGCGGGCGGTGGATCGACCAGCGCTCCTTCGCGTTGATCGGGCCCTGTTCGTCGATCGGCTCGCCGATGACGTTCATGATGCGCCCGAGCGTCTCGTTGCCGACGGGAACGGTGATGGGGGCCCCGGTGTCGGTCGCCTTCATCCCGCGAACCATGCCGTCCGTCGCCTTCATCGAGATGCAGCGGACGCGGTTCTCTCCCAGATGCTGGGCGACTTCCAGCACGACGTTCATGGCGATGCCGGTCGCCTTGCCGTCGTCCTGCACGATCACGGCGTGGTTGATCGCCGGCAGGTGGCCGCTCGGAAACTCGATGTCGAGCACGGGCCCGATGACGGCGACGACGCGGCCGACGTTCTTTTCCGCCTTGTCGGCCTTCTCGGCCGGGCCGGCCTTTTCCGCCTTGTCCGCCTTTTCCGTCTTTTCCGTCTTTTCCGCCATGCTGCCCTCTCCCCTGGTTCGGAGGCATTATTTCGCACCTGTCCGGGCCGGGCGCCCGGGTCGAATCCGGGCTACGCGAGCGCCGCAGCTCCCGAAACGATCTCGATGAGCTCCTTGGTGATCCGGGCCTGGCGGGCGCGATTGTAGGTCAGGGTCAGAGAATCGATCATGTCTCCCGCATTCTTGGAAGCCGAGTCCATCGCCGTCATCCGGGCGGCGTGTTCCGCGGCCGCCGACTCCAGGAGGATCCGGAAAATCGCGAATTCGAGATGGCGGGGCAGGAGGCGGGCCAGAATGGTCGCCGGGTCGGGCTCGAAAATCGGCTCGACAGCCGAGGGCGCCGCTTGCGCGGAGTCCTTTTCGGCCGCGGCGGGAGCCTTCGGGACGCGCGCGATCGGCAGGAGCCGCTCGACCCGAACGGTCTGGGAGATCACCGACTTGAACTCGTTGAAAACCACGTAGGCGGCGTCGAT
>DATNMZ010000011.1:0-9170 GCA_035602095.1 Thermoanaerobaculia bacterium | reverse complement strand
GCCGGGCGCACGGCTCAGCTCTTCTGGCGGAGAGAGGACGCGAGCGCGATTGCCGCGGCCATGCCCTGCTTTTCGCGCACGGCTCGAACCCGGGACTTCTGGGCGGGCTTCAAGCTCCGGACGAAGCCCATGTACTTGCCTTGCAGCTTGCGCAGCGCCCGGACCTTGGGAGACATCGGACGTCGCGCGCGAGGACGACGCTTTGCCTTCGCGCTGCCTCGTCCGGAATTCGCGGCCGGCCGGCGGCCACGACCCGCCCGGAAGAGGCTCTCGAGCGAAGCGAGCTGCTCACGAAGATTGCGGATCTCCTGTTGGCGGCCCCGCAGCGCTTTCTCCACCTGAGACCAGCGTACCGCTCCCCGGGACATGAGCGTACTCAATACATAGTGCGATTCCTGGGGAGCCAGTTTCCTCATCTTCATCCTCCACAATTCCGGGGAGCCGGAGTGTACAACACCGAACGGGCGGGGCGGCCGCATCTTCTCGACACAACGCCGTCCTCACTTGCGCCGAGCCGCGACCGCTTTCTCTTTCTTTGCGACCGGCTTCTTCTTTGGCTCCGCGCGCGGCAGGAGAGCCTCCACGACCTCGGGCCGGATTGTCTTGCCTTCCGTCATTACATAGGCGCGGTGCACGACATTGCGAAGCTCGCGGACATTGCCCGGCCACGCATAAGACTGCAGATACTCGAGGGACTTCGGCTCCCACCCCGTGATGCCCGCCCGCTCCTGCTCTTCGATCAACTTGCGAAAGTGTTCGGCCAGGAGAGGGATGTCGTCGCTGCGTTCGGACAGCTTCGGCAGCGACAAAGGAAATACGTTCAATCGATAGTAGAGATCCTCGCGCAGCTTTCGTTCGTGAATCGCTTCCTTCGGATCGCGATTCGTCGCCGAGATGAGGCGCACATCCACTTTGAGCTCCTGAGAGCCTCCGACGCGGCGCAGCGTCTTGTCCTCGAGAACACGGAGAAGTTTCACCTGAAGCTCCGCGCCCATCTCCGTGATCTCGTCGAGGAAAAGCGTGCCACCCATGGCTTCCTCGAAATAGCCGAGGCGGCGCTTCTCCGCGCCGGTGAAGGAGCCCCTTTCGTGCCCGAACAGCTCGCTTTCGATGAGAGTCGGCGAGATGGCGCCGCAGTTGAACGCGACGAACGGCTTTCCGGCGCGGCGCGAAAGCCGGTGGATCGTCCGCGCGGCGACTTCCTTGCCGCTCCCGGACGCGCCCGTGATGAGCACGGGTGCGTTCGAGCGCGCGACGCGCCGGATCACGTCGAATATTCCCGACATCACTTCGGAACGGCCGACGAGGTCGCCGAGGCGGCCGGTTTCTTGAAGCTCGGCACGGAGCGTCTCGACTTCCGTCTCCAGCCGCCGGCGGTCGGCCAGGCGGTTGAAGACGACTTCGAGCTGCGCAGGCCGAAGAGGCTTCAGGAGGTAGTCGAATGCCCCCGCGCGGAGCGCTTCGATTGCGTTGTCGATCGATCCCTGGCCGGTGATGACGATGCCCTCGCGATCCGGATCGGACTCGCGGGCGAGCCGCAGGATCTCGATGCCGTCCCCGTCGGGGAGATGGATGTCCACGATCAGGATCCGGGGGTCGATCTCTCCGAGCGCTTTTGCCGCCTCCTTTGCAGTCCCGACGGAGTGAGGATCTCCCCCGAGGTCCTTGATGCACTCTTCGAGACCCTTCCGAGTCGACAGATCGTCTTCGACGATGAGAACTTTCAACGAGTTTCCTCCGGAAGCTCCAGCGTCGCCAGAACGCGACTCTCCTTCTGCTCGAGCCGTACGGCCCCGCCCGCGTCTCCCGCCGCGACGCTCGCGCGGCAGAGTCCCATTCCCCAGCTCTTGCCCGCGCCGGCGGCCTTGGGCGAGAAGAGGGTGTCCGGACTCTCCGTGCCCAGCCGACCCGGGTTCTCGACCCGCGCGCGCACGCTCCCGCCGCCCCGCTCCACCGACACGAGAACGGAGTTTGCTCCGGCCGCCTCGACGGCATTGACGATGAGCGCCGACAGCGCCCCGGCGAGCGCCGCACGGTCCCCGGACACCCTGGCGCCCGTCCGCCCCGACATCCGGACTCCCGGGTACGCGCCCGCCGCCTCGCCCACGAGCGAATCAAAATCGAACGCCTCTGCCCCGCCCGGGTCTTCGAGGAGAAATTCGCGGCCCCGATCGAACAGGTCGAAGGCCCTTCCGAGCTCCTTCTGCGCGATAGCCAGAGCGTCGCCTGGATTTATTCCGCGGCGGACCCGCCGGTCCGCTCCCTCGAGATGGAGCGAGACCGCAGACAACGGCGTCGCGAGGTCGTGAAAGAAGCGCCTCAGGAAATCGCGGCGCGCCTGGCTGTGCACGGAAACGTTTGTATGAGGCAAACAGGCATCCTCTTTGCTAAATATGAGAGATTCCGGGAAAAAGCATCGTATGACAGCTGTTTCCGGGCGAGGGATCTTTCCATGAAAAAAAGCCCCGCGGCGCATTCGGGCCCTCGCCCGCGACGCTTCTCGACCGACGAGCCGGCCGGAAGCGCGGGCACCCGGCGGGCGGGCTGATGGCGAGGATCCTTGTCGTCGAGGACTCTCCCGACGTCCGGGCCCTCCTCCGCGTGCTTCTGGAAGCGGCGGATCACGAAGTCTTTACCGCAAGCGACGGCCAGGAAGGCGTCGAGGCCACGCGCGAAGAGAAGCCGGACCTGGTCCTGATGGACCTTTCTCTTCCGATTCTCTCCGGCTGGGAAGCCGCGCGGCAGATCAAGTCGGACGAAGCCACCGCCGGCATTCCTGTGATCGCGGTCACGGCCCATGCCATGCAGGGGGATCGCGAGCGGGCGCTGGCGGCCGGCTGCGACGGGTTCCTGACGAAGCCGATCGACGAAAACACGTTTGCCTCGCTCGTCGCCTCCTTTCTCCCGGCGGTCGGCAAGGCCCGAGCCGAGCCTCCGACGCTCCGCTCGTACGACAAGCTCCTGCAGCTCGATCGCTTGAAGTCCGACTTCCTCTCGACGGTTTCCCACGAGCTCCGGACGCCCTTGAACACGATCATTCTGCTGTCGCACTTGATCGAGCGCGAGGGCGGCACGCCTGCCGACGCAGAGCGCCGGCTCCACGACGTTCGCGTCATTCGCGACAGCGCGGAGACGCTGCTCCGGATGATCAACAACATCGTGGACCTCGCCAAGCTCGAAGCCGGGCAGCGCGACCTGCATCCGGTGGCCGTCGAGCTCGCGGTGTTCCTGCGCGAGATCGCGCGCGTGCTGGAGCGGCAGGCCGCCGCGAAGGGAATCCGCCTGACCCTGGAGCTTCCTCCGGACCTGCCGGAGACGGCGAACCTCGACCGGGAAAAACTTTCGCGCGTGCTCATCAACCTCCTCACGAACGCGGTCCAGAACACGACGCACGGCGGCGTCGCGCTCCGGGCAGCCTCCTGGCAGGGGAGCGTCGCGTTCGAAGTCCAGGACACCGGGTCCGGCGTGCCCGCGCATCTGGTGCCGGCCGTGTTCGAGCCTTTCCGTCAGATTCGCACCGGCTCGGGCGTAGCGCCGCGAGGAAGCGGTCTGGGGCTCTCGATCTCCAAGCAGCTCGTCGAGCTCATGGGCGGTGACCTCCTCTTCGACAGCCGGGAGGGGGTCGGCACCCGTGTCTCCTTCACGCTTCCTCTGCTCCTCGACTCCGCCGATCCCGCGGAGGTCCGCACGCCGTGGAAGAGCGGATCCATGCCTTCGGGAATCGCCCCATCGGGCCACCCGCGAAAAGTTCTCATCGTGGAGGACGACGGCGCGTCCCGGTACGGCTTGAAGAGCCTGCTCGAAACGGAAGGCTACGAGGTTTCCGAGGCGGGCGATCTGGCGCAGGCCGGGCAGCGCATCGCGGCGGACCGCCCGGAGGTCGTCCTGCTCGACATCACTCTGCCCGACGGCGACGGCGCCTCCTGGCTCTCCTCCCTGCGGGAGAGGGGCCTCGCGTCTTTCCCGGTGATCGCGCTGACCGGGGTGACGGCCGACGAGGACCGCAGGCGCATCGAGCGGTCCGGCGTCCGCGCCGTTCTCCCCAAGCCGGTCAACGTGCCCCTGTTGTTCGAAACCCTGCGCGAATGCGTGCAGTCGGCGCGGCGCTGAAACGAAACTGGCGACTTCAGGCGAGGACGTCCCGGCGGGTGAAGACGGCGAAGGCGACCGCGATGGCGGCGGCGGCCCACACGGCGAGCGTCACGACCGAGAACTCGAGCGTCATTCCTCCGATGGGAGGCGGCGAGCCCGAGTAATAGTCCGGCAGCGGAAGATTCGTCGGGAAGAGGTACTTCTGAAACTCCCAGGTGGGCGCCAGCCGCGGCAGGATCGTGCCGAGGATCAGGGCCGCGAACATCGTTCCCATCGAGGCGGCGGTCGATCGCAGGAGCACGGACGCCAGAAACCCGATCACCCCGACCGCCGCCGTCGCGAACCAGGCGAGGCCGAACACCGCGATGACGTCCTCCCACAGGGGCACGGCCCGGACCCCCGACGCGTCGAAAGTTCCCGCTATCTGGCGAAATCCCGTCAGAACCGGCGCGCCCCACCCCCGAAAGCCGTAGGCGATCCCCCCGAAGAGGTAGGCGACGCACCCGCCCAGAAGAACAGTCAACCCGATCGCCAGCAGCAGCGCGACGAGCTTCGACCCCAGCACGCGACTGCGCGCCACCGGTCTCGTCAGCAGCAGCTTGATCGTCCCCTGGGAAAACTCGGACGACACGATATCCGCGGCGAAAACGATCGAGAGGAGATGGAGCAGCAGGTAGCTCGCGGCGTTCGCGAAGCCTCGAGTGAAGAGAGGACCGGACACCGCCTCGGGGTCGATGTTGCGGTCGAGGTGGTACTGCAGCCTCGAGATCTCGAACTGCATCCAGTTCTTCTGGGAGTCCGGCATCCGGCCCTGCCGCACCCAGTTGCGCATCCGGGCGACGCGCTCCTGCGTGTCGATGCGCCAATCCTTCTTGGAGCCGAATCTCTCGCGCCCCCGGACCTGGGCAAAGACGATCGTCCCGATCAAGGCGACCAGGATCAGAAGCACGAGCCGAAAGCGCCGGCGCTTCCAGAGCTTGAGCATCTCGTTCTCGACGAGCGGCAGGACTCTCAAGGAAACCGCCCCGGCGCCGGGTCCGTTCTCATACCGTCTCTCCCCCGGTCACTTCCAGAAATACTTCTTCGAGCGACGATGCAGGCCTCTCGATCCCGTAGACCGCGACTCCCGCGGCCGCGAGCGCGCGCACCGCGTCCGGAACCTTCTCCCTCGAAAGGTTCACGGCGACCGAGTCCTCTCCCTCCGCCTCGGCGGTGCCGCTCTCCGCGAGAGGGCCGAGGATGCGCGCGGCGAGCGCGGCGGGACGGACGGCGAACCGGTGGGCACCCTTCGGCCGGTCGAGAAGCTCCCGGACGGGCCCCGTGGCGAGCGTGCGTCCGCGGTGAATGATCGCGACGCGGTCGCACATCAGCTCGACTTCGGAAAGCAGATGCGACGAAACGAACACGCCGATCCCCCGTTCGGCCGCGAGCGAGCGGACGAGGCGGCGGATCTCGCGGATCCCCGCCGGGTCGAGACCGTTTGCCGGCTCATCGAGGATCAGAAGGTCCGGATTCCCGAGCAGCGCCTGCGCGATCCCCAGCCGCTGGCGCATTCCGAGCGAGTAGGTCGAAACGCGGTCGTCGAGCCGCTCCTCCAGAGAGACCAGCCGGGCGATGGCGGGAATCCGCGCCGCCGCGTCCTCCGGCAGCATTCGGGCGAAGTGCTGGAGATTCTCGCGGCCTGTCAGGTACCGGTAGAGGTCGGGCGATTCGACGATGCAACCGACGTGCGACATGGCTTCCCGAAAGTTTCGGGAGAGGTCGAGCCCGCGGATCCGGATGATCCCCGAGTCCGGGCGCGCGAGGCCGACGAGCATTCGAATCGTCGTCGTCTTTCCGGCGCCGTTGGGCCCCAGGAACCCGAACACTTCTCCCGCAAAGACCTCGAACGACACGTCCGACACGGCGAGGCGTTTCCCGAAACGCTTCGTGAGCCGGTCCGCGGAGAGAACGACTTCGGGCACGAAGCGACTTTCTCACAGAGAATCGCTCGCCTTTCCTTCAATCCGGCTTACTCTCTCGGCGGAAATGCCCTTGACCTCGCGCTTCTGGCTCTGGCGGGTGCCCGCGGTCGTAGCGGCGGCGGCGACGCTCCTCTTCGCCGCCGGATTCTGGCTCGCCCTGCGCGGAGCGCTCGGAGATCCCATCGGCGCCCCCCCGCCGCCTCCGCAGGCGCCACGGCCGGCGGTGAAGTCTTCCGCCCGCCGCCTCCTGCTGGTGCTCGGCGATTCCCTCGCCCGCGGGACCGGGGACGAGTCGGGGCGCGGGTTCGCCGGCGACGTGCTCGATGCGATGAAGAAGCGCGGTCCCGCGGAGATCGCCAACCTATCGGTCAACGGCGCCGAATCGTCCGAGCTCCGCGATCTCGTCGGCAGCGCCAACGTACGCTCCCTCGCCGCCTCGGCCGACGTCATCGTCGTTTCGATCGGGGGCAACGACCTCTCGCACGCGGTGCCTCGAGGCCCCGACCCCGGCCTGCGGACGTCGGAGAGCCTCTCCACGGCCCGGACGCGCTACGCGGAGAATCTCCGCGCGATTCTGACCGGTCTGCGCGGAGCGAATCCGTCCAGCCCGATCTTTCTCCTGGGTCTCTACGACCCGTTTGGAGACGCCGGACCCGGAGGACGGCTCGGGGCATCGGTCATCCTCGGGTGGAACGCGATCCTCTCCGAGACCGCGCTCTCCTTTCCGCGGGTGACCGTCGTTCCGACGTTCGACCTCTTCCTCGGAAGGCCGGACCGCCTCGCGCCGGACAAGTTCCATCCGAACCGGCAGGGCTACGGTGCGATCGCGATCCGAATCGGACAGTTGCTTCCGGACGCTTCGTAAACGGCCCTTCCCGCCGCCGCGAAAAAAGCCGCCCTCGCGGGGCGGCAACCTGGGGAACGGCGGATATGTCAGCGCGGACCGTAGGAGCCGAAAGCGTGACTCCGATGCCGGGGAGCGACGCGGAAGCCCCGCCCGTAGCCGCGGTCGAAGGACCGGTACCGGTGGAAACCGGAGTAGCCGTATCGGGGGTAGCCATAGCCGAAGTAGGCGTAGCCCGGGTAGCCGTCGCGGAAATAGCCGAAATCGGTGTAGTAGGGCTCGACGACCACGGGACGCGCGGCCACGATCCAGCGAGACCGGTACCTTCGTACGGGAATCCACCTCGAGCGGTATCGAAAGCCGTAGCCGTACCGCGGATGCGCATACACCCGGTACGAGAACGGCGCGTAGGACCCGACCCGAAAACGCGGGTCCCCGAACCCGATCGAGAGGCGCCCGTGCGGGAGAGGGAACGATCCGCGAAACGCAACCTGGGCCTGCGCAGGCGGCGCGCCCGCGAGAGCAACACCGGCTGCCACCGCGGCGGTCGCCAGCGCGACGCGAAATCCTTTTCTCATCTCGACCTCCTCCGCGGATAGCCGCGGGACAGTCTCCGAAAAAACGCAACCCCGGTGCCAGGCGACTCGCGCTGAAAACAAAGGCCTTCTCCGGCTCCCGGGGCGGCGGCGTGTCCTGGCCGGAGATCACTCCGGGACACGTTGCGGACAGCGGGAACGAACGGACGGCCGCGGCCTGCGCGCTGCGGGCTGCGGGCTGCGGGCTGCGAGGTTGTCCGGCCGCCGGTATCGAGGGCCTAGCAGGCTGCTGAAAAAGGGATGCGGGCGTCGTGTCCGGCCTTTTGCAGTCCGTCATGCTAGACGACTCCCGTCGGAGCGGACTCTGATCCTTGAAAGGGCGCGCGTGCAAAAGGCCGTCCACCAGAAGGTTGCGGCGGCGCGAGGCCGTCTGCGGCGTTGCCGCTCCTCGACGATGCGGACGGCATCGCCTGCGTCGCGTCGCCTTGCATCCGACCCCGCGGCGCTCGCCTCCCGCCCACCGACAGGCAGACCCCCGGGCAGTAGGGAACGCCGGCTTCGCCGGCGGTTACCCGCCTCACACCCTTTTTCAGCAACCTGCTAGAGGAAGCGCCGGATTCGAAGGAAGGCGCGGCCGAGCGCGAGCAGGATCGACGTCGCGGAGGCGGCGCGTCCGATGCGGGCGGCGGGCGAGGATCTGCCGAAGAGCCGATACGCCGCGGCGCCCGCCGCGGCGATCGACGTCGCGGCGATTCCCGCGATCTTCCAGGCAGCGCGCCGCTGGCGCACGTCGGCGGCGACGCCTCCGACCGCCTCCGCCAGACGTTCTCGCTCGAAGGCGCCGCGGCGCGTCAGCTCCCGCAGCCGCTCGGAACGATCCTCCTTCGTCTCCTTCACTCCGACCCCGCTCGGAATCGGTCCTCGAGATCCGATTCCTCTTCCGGGCCGCGGGGGGGCGTGCGGAGGGAATCGCGGATCGCGGTCCAGTCTTCGCGCAAACCGTCCTGCGTGGCCGGAAATGCGAACGGCCGGATCCGGGAGAACGATTTCCATCCGAGAAAGGCCGCCACCGATGCGGCGACGAGGTAGATCCCCAGGGCGGCCAGGAGTCCGGCCCACAGGCTCCCGAGGAGGTTGACGAGAGCAACCGCGGCGAGCGCCGTGAACAGGAGCAGCGCCAGCCAACCGAGGACGAGCGCGATGCCGATGGCCAGGGCGGCCCGGGCGAGGAGGCTCCCCTTTTCCGAGACCTCCTCCTGGAAGATCTCGGCGCGCGTCGAGACGAGCCTCTGGGTCGCCTCCCAGGCGTCCCGAAGCCGGGCGAAGATCCCGGTCTTCCGCTCTCTCTCGAACTCCGGGGGGAAGCCTTCGGCGTTGCCCATGTTTTCGACCTCAGTGCAAAGGCGCGGCCCCCTGCGCGCGCCGGTCCCGCGATGGGGTGACTTCGAGCGGAGCGACCCGGATGCCCTCTTCCCGGAATCGTTCGCGGATGCGGCGGGCAAACTCCGGCGCGCCGGGCGTATCGCCGTGAAGGCAGAGCGTGTCCGCTCGCACCGAAACGGTCGAGCCGTCCCCGGTGTGCACGACGCCGTCGCGCGCGATCGAGAGCGCCTGCTCGACCGCCTCCTCCGGGGACGAAAGAACCGCCCCGGGCGACCCGCGCGGCACCAGGGAGCCGTCGGCGAGATACCGGCGATCGGCGAAGGCTTCCGCGGCGACGGGCAGACCGGCTTC
>DATNMZ010000010.1:0-9239 GCA_035602095.1 Thermoanaerobaculia bacterium | reverse complement strand
GGCACGCGCGGCGTGCGGCACGAGGAGCCCCACGAATCCGATCACTCCGGCAAACGCGACCGCGGCCCCGGTCAGAAGCGAGGAAGCCACGAAAACGATCGCCTTCGAGCGTTCGGTGTCGACTCCGAGAGCCGCCGCGTTCTCCTCGCCGACCGCAAAGAGATTCAGCCGCGAGGCGGACGCGAGGAGGGCAACCGCCCCCACGGCGGCGTACGGGATCAGCGCGAGAGGCTTTCGCGGAGAGGCGTCCGCGAGGCTCCCCATCATCCAGAAGAGCATCGTCCGGGCGGTCTCCGTCGAGGCGAGCGAGAAGACACCGAGGAGAATCGCCGAGAAGAATGCGTTGGCGACGAGGCCGCCGAGCAGGAGCCGCTGCAGGTCGAGCCGTCCGCCGCGGCGCGCCAGGGCCGCCACGCCGATCGACGATGCGATCGCTCCCGCAAACGCGGCGCCGGGCGAAAGCAGAGGAGAGACGCCGAGCAGGCTCGCGAGAGCGGCGCCGGTCGCCGCCCCGCCCGACGTCCCGAGGAGGAACGGGTCGGCGAGAGGGTTCTTCAGCAGCGCCTGCAGCGCTGCTCCGGCGAGCGCGAGGCAGGCGCCGACGAGCGCGGCGAGGCAGACGCGCGGGAGCCGAAGGGAGGCGATCAGCCGGGCGGTGTGTCCGGCCGGCCCCGCCCCCGACCAGAGCTCCGCGAGGGACAGCGGCACCCCTCCGACGCAGACCCCCAGCAGGAGACACAGGGCGAGGAGAGACCACGCCGCGAGCCAGAGCCCTCGCCGCCCGGCCATCACCGCGCGATGTCCCGCGCGATCTGCTCCAGCGCGTCGAAGACTCGAGGCCCGGGGCGCGTGAGCGAAGATTCATCCACCCGAACGATCCGCGCCTTCGCGACGGCTCCACGGGAAAGCGAGCCGGAGGCGAGAGATCGAGCGAAGACCGGGCGGTTCGCTGCCGAGTCCGGCAGGACCGCGACCTCGATCGGCGCGGTCGCCAGCCATTCCGGGGAGACGACGGGCCAGCCGGGGCGGCCGGCGAGGAGATTCTCCGCGCCCGCTTCCGTGAGAACGTCGTCCAGGAAGGTCCGGCCGCCGGCGGCCTGCGGCGGGTCCGGCCACACGAGCAATATCGCCCGCGGGCGCCGGCGCGCGCCCGCTCCCCCGACCACGGCGCGGCGGCGCGCCTCGAGCGATTGAACGAGCCGCTCCGAATCCGCCGCGTGATCGAGACGCCGACCGACGAGGCGAATTCCGGAGAGGACTTCGTCGAGCGAGCCGCCGGGCACGAGGAGCACGGGGACTCCGGCGGCTTCGAGCGCGGAAACGGCCCCCCGGCGGTTGCCCCCTTCCCGGGACGCGAGCACGAGGTCGGGACGCAGCGAGGCGACGCGCTCGGCGCTCACCTCGAGACCCCCCACGCGCGGCAGCGCGCGGGCGGCCGGCGGAAAGTCCGAGTAGTCCGAAACGCCCACGAGGGTCTCGCCCGCTCCGACCGCGTAGACGATCTCCGTCAGGTTCGGCGCCAGCGAGACGACGCGCTTGGGCGCCCGAGCGGCGCGGACCGGCGGCTCGACGCGGCGGCAGGCCGTTGTCGAAGGCGCGACCGAGGCGAGGAGGAGGAGGAGAGCGCCGGCGAGCCGCCGAGGAAAGAGAGAACACTCCGCGCGCCGGATCGTCGCCGTCTCCCGCCTCGGGGAATGATCAGCCCTGGGCTTCGGCTTCTTCGAGGTCGTTCGGAATGCCGAGGCGCATGCAGGCCGCGTCGTACATCTGACGCGCCGCCTTCTGCGCGTTCTGGAGCTCGGCGAGGCGGTCCTTCACCTTCGCGAGCTCTTCCTGGATCAGGCCTTCCAGGTCGTTGATCTCCCGCTTGGTGACCGAGAGAGTGTTCTCGTAAAACTTCTTCTGATCCGCAGAGAGACTCATGCTCCGTTGACCTCCTCGTATCGAGCGGCGCGCCCGACTGCCAGGTCGCCCCCGGGCCGCCGCCTCCGCGAGCTTGACACATCCCGGCGAAAAATTCCGCCGGCGCGGCGGCGCGCGATTCGCCGCGAAATCACGGCTTGACTTCCACGACAACCGTGCGCCACATCTTCACCGGGATTCCGTTCTTCGTGGCGGGACGGAACTTCGACGCCCGCACCGCTTCGACGACCGCCTCGTTGACTCCCGATTTCGAGGGCAGCCCCTGCTGGAGGCGCGCCTCCGCGACGGCACCGTCCTCGTCCACGAGCACCAGGACGATCACTCTTCCGCCCGCGCGCTGTTGACGCGCGAGCGCCGGGTAGACGACCCGCGGCGTCGAGAGCAGCGCCGGCTCGACGACGCCCGCGCCGGGTCCGACGAGATCTCCGCGATTCACTTCTTCCCGCGCTTCCGGGACGGCCGGCGCCGACCGGACCGGCGGGGGTGGAGCCGCGGTGGGTTCCGGTGCGGCCTCCCGGACCGTCGGCTCCGGCCGGGCCGGTTCGGGGGTCGGCTCCCGGATGGGAGCTGCCGTCACCGGCGGCGCCAGCGCAGCCGGTGACGCCGGCGCCTCTGCCGTCTTCTTCAAGAGAGGCGTCGGAACGGCGGCGTCGCGCGCCTTCTGCGCCTCGAGCGACTTCTGGAGCTCTTTCTTGCGAGCGAGGCGTTGCGCCTCCTCTTCCGCTTTCGCATCCGCACGGCTGATCGGGGAGACGACGACGGGCGGCGCGGGCGCGGCGGTCGGCACGGCCGCGACGGGAAGAGGTGTTGCCCGCACGGCCGATCCGCCCGGGGCAGGCGACCGGTGCGAGACCCAGTACGCTCCGACGGCGAGAATCACGACGGCGCCGCCGATCATCGCGTAGAGAGGCGTCCGGCTCTTCTGCTCGAGTCTCTTCTCGGAAAACGCGCCGAAGACGCCCGGAGGCCCGGGCTCCGCCGGCGGCGCCTCGGAAAGGGCGGGCGGCGCGGGCGGCGGCGCGGCGTGCGCGGGAATCTTCGGCGCCGCGTCCGTGACCCGCCGGGCCGGCGCGATTTTCGGTTTTTTCTTCTTCTCCGGCGGAGGCGCGGCGCTCCCGGCGGCCTCCCGGTCGCGAGACTCCCGCGCGGAGGTTTCCTCGCCCTGGAGACGATGGAGATAGATCGCCAGGTCGGCGCTCCCGGGCGCGGGAGTGTAGGAGTAGAGCACCGCTTCGAGGTCGCGGAGGAGATCCGAGGCATTCGAGTAACGGTCCTCCGGCTCGAGAGCGAGGGATTTCAAGACGATCGCGTCCAGGCTCTTCGGAACTTCCGGATTGATCGTCGAAGGCGCGACGACCCGCGCCGCACGGACCTTCTCCAGAAGGGAGAGCTCGGTGTCGCCGCGGAAGAGCTTCTGCTCGGTGAGCATCTCGAAGAGGACGCAGCCCAGGGAAAAGATGTCGCTCCGGCGGTCCAGGGGGCGACCCCAGGCCTGCTCGGGGGACATGTACTGGACTTTGCCCTTCAACGCGCCGGACTGCGTCTCGGACGCCTTCGAAGCCGCCTTGGCGATGCCGAAATCGCACAGCTTGATGTCGCCTTCGTAGGAGATCAGGATGTTCGCCGGCGAGACGTCGCGGTGGACGATGTTCAGGTCGTGCCCGTCTGCGTCCTTCCGCCGATGCGCGTAGTCGAGCGCGGCGGCGACTTTGGAGGCGACGTAAACGGCGAGCGGCGTCGGAATCGGAGATCCGACGTCCTTTGCCGACTGAAGCAGCGCGCGAAGATCGCGGCCGTCGACGTACTCCATCGCGATGAAATAGCCGCCCCCCGCGATCTTTCCGAGGTCGAAGATGTGAACGATGTTCGAGTGGTTGAGTTGAGCCGCGAGCTTCGCCTCGTCGGCGAACATCGTGATGAACTCTTCGTTGTCGGCGAGGTGCGGCAGGATCTTCTTGATCGCGACGATCTTCTGAAAGCCCTCGACGCCCGAGAGCCGAGCCTTCGAAAGCTCGGCCATTCCACCGGCGGCGATTTTCTCCAGGATCTCGTATTGACCGAAATGGTCCGGCCCCGACGAGACGACGTGTCCCGAAGTGTCGGGCGAGCGAGGAGAAGCCGGGGGGGGCACGGCGGCGCGGCGAGGCGCGGCGGAGGGGGGCGGCGTCGCGGGGGGCGGCGTCGCGGGAGGGGGCGTGTGCTCCCCGGTGACGGGAGCATCCGCCGGGGACGCGGTCCGGGATTTGGACGGGCCCTTCATGCCGGAGAGCGTGTCCGAGATCATGCGATCGATGTCGGCGTCGGTCGAGAACCGCGGCGGAGCGGGTCCGGGGGCCGGCGTCGGCACCGGTGCCGGAGCCGGCCGGCCGGCTGCTCCTTTCGGAAGCATTCCGGAGAGCGTGTCGCGGAGGCGCTTCTCGACCTGTTCTTCGGCCGTGGACGGCTCCGGCACCGTCGCTCGCGGGGGCGTCGCCGCGGAGGGCGGGGGGACCGCCACAGGAGGCCGGGACGCCGCCGCGGAGGGCACGGGGACCGCCACAGGGGGCGGTGAGACCACCACCGGGGGCGGGGAGACAGCCGCGGAGGGCGCGGGCGGACTCTCGTCGCCCATGTCGTGGAGAACGTCGGAGAAGATGTCGTCGGAAGTCAGGCCCGGCTCGGCCTCGCGCATCTGTTTCGTGGGAATGCGGACCGTCCTCGCGCTGGGAATGTTCGATTCGACGGCCGCTCGCACGGCGGACTGAAGGGCCTCGTCGGTAAACGGACGCACGACGATGTCGAAGGCACCCACTCGCTGCGCATCCGCCTTCGTGTTCGAACCGCGATACCCCGAGACCATGAGAAGGATCGGCGGAGCGGTCGCCCCGCCCTTCCGGCGGATCTCGCGGATCACTTCGGCGCTCGGGAGCCGGGGCAGCATCCCCGCAACCAGGATCGTGTCGAAGGGAGATGCGTCCGAAACCGCGAGCCCCTCCTCCCCGTCCTTCGCGACCGACAGTGAGTACTCGGGAGGCGCCAGCAGAGCCCGGATCCGCTCGACCGAAAGCGGCTCGTAATCGATCAGCAGGACCTTTTTTGGCATCGGGGGCGATCAAATGATAGCAGGAAAGATGCACCAATCGAGCGATTTAGGCGGTAATCGGGCGATTCGACGATCGGATGAACAATCGAATCGTCGACTCGTCAGTCCGTCACCGGATTCGACGGCGAGCCGTTCGCCAACTCTCGGATCTTCCAGTCTCTCGATCACCCGATGATCCGATCCCCTCTTCGGAGTTCATATAATCCGGGTCATCGAAAGATCGAGGAGCCCTTATGTCCGGCCACAGCAAATGGAGCACGATCAAACACAAGAAGGGGGCCGCAGACGCCAAGCGCGGCCGCATCTTCACCAAGCTCATCAAGGAGATCACCATGGCCGCCCGGCTGGGCGGCGGTGCGTCCGAGTCCAATCCTCGACTGCGCAAGGCGATCGACGACGCGAAGGCGGTCAACATGCCCGCCGACAACATCAAGCGGGCGGTCCAGCGCGGCACGGGAGAACTGCCGGGCGTCAGCTACGAAGAAGTCACGTACGAGGGCTACGGCCCCGGCGGCGTAGCGGTCCTGGTCGAGGCGATGACGGACAATCGCAACCGAACGCTCCCGGAGGTCCGCACGATTTTCTCGAAAAACGGCGGCAATCTCGGGGAGTCGGGATCGGTGCGGTTCCTCTTCCAGAAGAAGGGCTACATCGCCATCGAGAAAGACAAGGCGAGCGAAGATGCGGTCATGGACGCCGCGATCGAGGCGGGCGCCGAAGACGTCCGCTCGACCGAGCAGTACCACGAGGTCGTGACGGACCCGGATACGTTCGCCGCGGTCCGGGCCCGTTTCGAAGAGAAGAAGATCCCGGTCGCGGTCGGCGAGCTGTCCATGATTCCGACCACGGAGGTCGAGCTCGACCCGCGAAAGGCGGACCAGATGATGAAGTTGATGGAGGCGCTCGAAGACCACGAAGACGTGCAGCACGTCTGGGCGAACTTCGATTTCGAAGAGGCGGGATAGCCGTTCGCTCCCAAGCCCTCGGCTTTCCCCCGCGTTCGCCATGAGAATCGTCGGCTTCGACCCCGGCACGATTGCCACCGGCTACGGCGTGGTGTCCTTCGACGCCGGTTGTCTGATCTTCGAGAGTTGCGGGGTGTTTCGTCCGCCGGCGGCTCTCTCCTTCGCCGGCAAGCTCCACGTTCTTTTCGCGCGCGCCGCGCAACTGCTGGAGGAATGCCGTCCGGCGGCGGTGTCCGTCGAGACCGTGTTCGCGGGCCGCAACGTCGCGTCGGCGATGAAGCTCGCGCATGCCCGGGGCGTTCTCCTCGCCGCCGCCGCGCAACTGGAGATCCCGGTCTATGAATACGAGCCGCGGCTCGTCAAGAAAGCGCTCGTCGGCTACGGAAACGCCGAGAAGCCCCAGGTCCGCTCCATGGTGCTGACGCTCCTGGCCCGGCAGCGGAGCCGGATGCCGCTCGATGCGGCCGACGCGCTCGCCGTGGCGATCTGCCACGCACACGCCGGGACAGACGGGAGACGGTAGACGGGAAACGGGAGACGGTAGACGGGAGACGGTAGAAGGCAGACGGCTGACACCTGACACCTGACCCTGCTAGCATCCCGGGCGCGCATGTCGTTTCAAGGCTCGATCCAGGAGCTTCCCATCCCGGACATCATCCAGCTGGTGTCGGTTTCCGGGAAAACCGGAATGTTCACGCTGACCCGGGGGGCCGAGCACGGCTACATCTACCTGAAGAATGGTCAGATGACGCACGCGAAGCTCGGGGACGTCACCGGAGAAGAGGCCGTCTACGCCCTCGCCATCTGGTCGACGGGGGACTTTCAGTTCACGCCGGGAGAAGAAGCGGAGTCGTCGACGATCCGGACGTCGAACACGAGTCTCCTGATGGAGTCCGCCCGGCGGATCGACGAATGGAAGGTCCTCTCGCGCAGGATCCCGGGCCTCGAGTCCGTTCCGACTCTGATCCCGCGCGACGCTTCCGAGCCCGTGATGGTGTCGCCGCCCGAGCGGAACCTCGTCCTCCGGATCGACGGGAGGAAGACCGTGGAGGAAATCGCTCGAGAGCTCGATTCTTCTTCCTTCGAAACCGCCAAGACCCTGTACGGACTGATCACCGCAGGCCTGGTCGAGATGCGCCCCGGCGAAGCGGCGCGCCCTTCCGCCACCGCGGCAGCCCCGGGAGGGCTCGACGGCGACGAGAAGAAGATCCTGTCGATTCTCTGCGCCCGAGTGAAACAGGAGTCCGAGACCGCGCTCGGCGAATCGAATCTGACCGCGATCGAGCGTCCTTACAAGCAGGCGCTGTTGGAGATCGAACGGGGCCGGGGCGTCGAAGCCGTGCGGGACTTGATCCGCCAGACGGAGAAGACGATCTCCGCGCTCGGCGGGCCGTCCAAGATGAGGTCATTCCAGGACAAGATGTCGCTCGTGATACAGCCGAAGGCCTGAGGGCCGGGTTTTCGCAGAGCCCTCTTTGGCCCGCCGAGCGCCCTCCCGACCGGTCGCGACGGCCCTTCCTGGCGCTCCGCACCCGGCCGCCGCCTTCGGGATCGTGCTCCTCCTCCTTGCCTCGCCCATGAGGGGGCAGGATCCCGCGGAGGCGGCCCGGCAACAGACGCCCCCGCAGGACCCCGTGGAGGCGCCCCCCCAGCAGACGCCTCCGCAGGACCCCGCCGCGGCGCCCCCCGCGGAGGAGCCCGAGACCGGCGGGCTGCTGCCCCGTTTCAACCTCTACCTCCCGGAAGGACGGGCGGACATCCGCCTGTTGAAGCCCATCCGCAACTCGCTCTTCGAAACGCAGATCGCTTACAACTTCGTCCGGGGCGACATCTCCGCATTCCTGCGTTACAAGTATTACGGCCGCACCGGGACCTCGACCCTCTCCTTTTTCGACACGATCGAGTTCTCCGATATTTCCCGCTTCAAAAACGATTTCACGCGCACCCGCGGGGCCCTCTACCTGCTCCGCGTTCCCCTCGACTACTACAACCGGATCTACGGGCTCGCCGAGTTCGACCGCCTCTCCTTCTCCAATCCCGCCGAGGAACCCGACGCCAACAAGACCAACCTCTACGGGAAGGCCGGCTACCAGTTCGGTACGCCTTCGGACGAGCGCTCGAACGCGATCGTCGGCGAAAGCCGCGACCCCGTCTTGAACCTCTTCACGGCCCATCGCGAGATCGGCCCGCATGGACGGGCGTTCTCGGTGGCGGCCACCTGGTCCATCAACCATCTCGGAGGCGACTACACCTACGTGAAGGCGGAATTCGAGGCGCTCCAGGCCGTCCCGTTCGGGAGCAATCGGCTGGTCCTTCGGCTACACGGGGGCTACTTCCCCTGGAAGAAACGGGTGCGGGCCGATGCCCCGCCGCCCGATGTCGGGACCCCTTTCTCGGTCCCGCGCTACGAGCTCTTCTTCCTGGATGGACGGGAGGCGCTCCGCGGGTACCGCGGCGGGGAGCGGGGAACGAGCGAGGCGCACCTGACGGCCGAGTACGCGGTGCCCCTCTTCCGGGACGCCGCGCGGCCTTTCCTCGGCCTGCGGTGGAACAGCCTGTACGCGATCGGCTACGCCGGCGCGGGCAACGTCGGCGACGGGGGGCGCGTGTACGGCGCCTTCGACGAATACAAAGTCGACGCGGGGGTCGGGTTCGAAGCGAGCCTTTCCTACCAAAGAACGCAGGCCTTCCTGAGCGCCCTGGCCGCTCGGACGGTGGTTCACGGGGTGGGGGGGTTCCGGTTCCTGCTCTCTCTGAAGAGCTACCGATAAAACGCCCCTTCTGCCGAGCCTATGGGGCCTGTGCAGAAAGATGTTTGGCCGTTTGCCTTTTTTGGCTTATTCTATTAGGCATCTCGGTTTCCCCGTGCCCGTTTGAAAGGAGACTGCATGAAGGCCAAGCGTACGGCGTTCCTGGGGGTCCTCGTGTGCCTGATCGGCGCGGCGGCGTCCGCGCAGATCGCGCCGAGCACCTCCGGAAGCATCGGCCTGTTTACGATGCCCACCGCGGACACCCCCCGGGCGGGGATGCTGACGCTCGGCGTCTACGGGTGGAAGGAGCAGCTCGTCGCGGGCAACCTCGCGTTTTCCGATACCGACTATCGCAGCCGGCTCTACTCGCACTGGGCCGGAGAAGGTTCGATCGGACTCGGCTTGACCGACAACTGGGAGATCTCGGTTTCGGGCGGCGAGGAGCGATTCGAGAGCCGGGGCGGGTGGCGCGGCGGCGCCTTGAACGGCATCGAGTTCTTCTCCCGGTTTCGGGCGGAT
>DATNMZ010000009.1:0-2904 GCA_035602095.1 Thermoanaerobaculia bacterium | reverse complement strand
CGCCGTTGAACTTCGCTCAGAACGTGACGACGCCGCTTCTCATCCAGCACGGCGAGCGCGATCTGCGCGTGCCAATCTCCAACGCCTGGAAGTTCTACCGGGCGCTCAAGGCCCTCGGAAAGACCGTCGAGTTCGACATCTACCCCCGCAGCAGCCACCTGTACTACGAGCCGATGCTCGAGCGCGAAGCGATGAAGCGCAACCTCGAGTGGTTCATGAGGTGGATCCCGCCGAGATGAACCGGGAGGCGGAGGCATGTTCCCCGCATTGTTCTAGCGAAGCGCTCTCTCGGCCGCCGGTTCGCGAAGCGAACGCCGCGGCCGAAAGCCAAAGCTAGCGCGCGCGAGCCTTCACCCGGCCCGGCGGCAATTCGGAGACCGCGGGCAGAATGTACTGGGGGACATAGACCCGTTGCGGAACGAACAGGACGGGGTCGCTGTAGTTGCCGCCGTAGAAAGCGACCAGAAGGTCCAGCTCGGGAAATCCCATCACGACCTGGCCGCCGTTGCCCCCGGCGAAGAAGGCGCGCACGGTGCGATCCTTGTAGGGGTACTCGGTCACCCACCAGAGATACCCGTAAGAAAGCCCGCGCATCTCGACCAGGGGGGAGACGGCGCGCCGGCAAAACTCCGAGCTGACGACTCTGCGGCCGTTCCAGGTCCCTCCGTTCAAGATCACCTGACCGAGCTTCATGAAATCGCGCGGGAGGAAGCGCACGCCGCCGCCCATGTACGCGTCGCCCGTCGGGGTCAGGTTCATGTGAAACCGCCGGATCTGCAGCGGTCCGGCGACGAGATCGGCGAACAACTCCGGGAGTGGTCGTCCGGAGGCTCGGGAGAGCACGCCGCCGAGCAGGTTGGGGTTGACGCTGCAGTACACCGCTTTCTCCCCGGGATCCCGCACCATCTTGAGCGCCATCGTGTAGCGGTAGTAGTCCGGCTCCGCTGTCTGCTCCTGCATCACGTCCTCGTTCCCCGGGGAATCCGGATCGCTGTCGTCGCAGTCGAGCCCCGAGGACATCGTCAGAAGATGCTCGACGGTGAGAGCGCGCTTGCGCGGTTCGAGGTTCGCCGGAAAACTCCCGCCATTGAAGACGCGGTAGACCGGGGTGGAGACGTCGAGGGGCACGCCGGCCTGAATCGCCGCCCCGACGAGCGTGGAGGTCAGGCTCTTCGCCGCGGACCTCGTATCGTGCGGCTTGCCGCCGTGCTCGCCGTGGAAGTACTCCTCGAGGACCAGCTTGCCCCCGCGGGCGATCAAGACACCGTGAATATCCGGCGCGTGCACGGAATCGATCGGCGTGTCGATGATCATCTGGATGAAGCGACGCATGCCTTCCCGCGAGATCCCGGCTTCTTCGAGTGACCCCGTAGGCCAGCCGTCCTCGCCTGGGAAAGGCGGCGCGTACGCGTAGGGCGCCGCTGGGCGGCCGCGGGGATAGAAGTCGCTCGCCTGGTCCGGCGCGACGCGTGTGAAATCGAAGCTCCCGCCCTGCCACGGCAACCAGATCGAGAGGGTGCCGTCCCGAAGCCGGCCTTCCGCCAGGACCGGGCTCTTCTCGGCGCCCGATCCGGGGCCGAGGAGCCGGACCGCGTCTCCCTCGCGTTCGAGGCGATCGACGTTGAAGAACCGCCCCGCGTTGCGCTCGGGATTGCGCAGAAAGGCGGCGAGCGAACCATCCTCCCGGGGCTTGACCATCAGGTAGAACGTCATCTGATCGTCCATCGGCGAGACTTCCCCGCGCCAGGCGTCTCGACCCGCCTTCGTGAGCTCGACCGGCGAGGCGTACCGGGTTCTCGCCTGGAACCAGAACCCCGCGATCTTCGCGCGGCTCGCGGCGAACCGTCCCCGGAACTCGCCGTTCCCGTCGGGGAGCTCGAAAGCAATCGCATCACCGGTGACCTTCGCCACGGTCGAACGGCCGGCGATCTCCGCGCGCCAGCCGTTCGCGCTTGCCCGGATTCTCAAAGAGCCTCGGATGTCGGGCCCGAAGCGGCGCTTTGCTTCCCAGAGGCCGGTGAGCTCCTGCGCCGGGCCGGTACTTTCGGGCGGCGCGAGCGGGGACGAGGAACCGGATGCGAAGAGTCCGAGCATCAGGACCAGAACGCAACGAAAGGCGTGCATGGCTCCGTTCCTCATTTCTTGCCGAATTTCTCTTCGAGCGTCTTCAACCGCGTGAGAACGGGCTCGACGGTCATTGGACGTCCAGCCGCGCCCATCCGTTAGGATCGACGGATGCCACGGAAACGAAAGAACTTCTTCCACGAGCACTCGCTCACGCTCATCGCCGCCGCCATCCTCGTGACCTGGATCGTCCTGTACTCCCGTTCCGACCCGCGGACCCGTGCTGGCGCGTTTTTCGGAAACGCCAGCGCCGACTGGTCGGGCGTCGTCGTCATGGTGCTCGGGACCAAGTACCTCTACGAGCGGGGGTCTGCCGAGAGCAACCCGGTTCCCCGCGGTCCGGGCGGAAAGCTCAAGCACCTCCTGAGGGCGCATTCCCTGACACTGATTCTGCTGATCACGGGAGCCGGCTGGCTCGCCCTGTTTCTCCGGATGGATCCAGACTCCAAGTGGGGCCAGGTCGTCGGCAATGTCCTCTCCGAATGGGTTCAGGTCATCGGTCTCATCCTCCTGACGAAGCGCTTTTTCGAGGCGGGCTCCCACGAGTCGAGTCGACGGTAGGGAGTAGAGTCGGGTGCGGGAGGCCAAAATGGCTGACGAAAAAGAGGAATCCGAGTCGAACGTCGACAACCGCGATCCGCTGACGGACGCGCCCGGATCGCACCCGCTCGGAACGGGCATCGGTTCCGCGGGCGGCGCCGCGGCCGGAGCGGCAATCGGCGGAGCCGTGGGCGGGCCGGCCGGCGTGCTGGTCGGCGGCGCGGTGGGCGCCGTGGCGGG
>DATNMZ010000008.1:0-5998 GCA_035602095.1 Thermoanaerobaculia bacterium | reverse complement strand
CGGAGCCGGACACGGATGACTCGGGGGCGGCCTCGGCGGCGGACTCCAGATACTCCCTCATCACGCCATTGACTCCTAGCACGGCCAATGCCAGCTCATTTGGACCGAAGAATCGGCCCGATTCTTCGACTTCCAGGCGCGGCGGGATGCGCCCCCGCCCGCCGGTCCTCCGGGCGTGCTCCGCGAAGACTTCTCGAGTGGACATTGGAAACGGGGGGATTAAGAGAAGAAGCTCCCGGGCAGGCCCATCCGCCCGCGGCGTCACGCGCTCGCCTCGTCCCGCCACGTCCGCCTCCCCTCCGACGAGGAAATAGGGGACGTCGCTCCCGAGAGCCGGCGCGAGCGAGGCGAGCGCCTCGTCGGGCAGGTCGGGCTTCCAGAGCTGGCGCAACAGCCGAAGCGCCGCCGCGGCGTCGGAGCTTCCGCCTCCGAGGCCGGCGCCCACGGGAATCCGCTTCTCGAGGCGGATGCGCGCCCGCGGCTCGATGCGGAGCGAGTCGGCGAGAGCCCGCGCCGCCTGGAGCACGAGATTCTTGGCACCCGTCGGGACGGGGAGCCCGACGCAATCGAGCGCGAGCGCGTCCCCGGGTTCGACCTCGATCGCGTCCGCCAGATCGATCGACGTGAACCGCGAAAAAATCTCGTGAAACCCGTCGGGCCGCCGGCCGCCCACGCGGAGCTCGCGGTTGATCTTCGCGGGCGCTTGAGCCCGCACCCGCAGCCCGGTCACGGGATTGATTCCCGACCCACGAGGGTCAGGCGAAGGCTGCTCTTGGTCGCCGGGTCCTTCAGCTCGACTTTCGTCGGCCACGGGTCGGCCGTTCCGGAGTACGACGCGTCGAGCGTTTTACCGCCGCTCGAAACGCGGAGGCTCGTGAAGCGCGCCGAAGGAAGATGGAGCACGCCCTCGGCCGGGGACGGCGATGTCCAGACGAGGAGGGCGTCGTCTCCGGCGACGCCCCGCACCTGAGGCTCCGGAGTCTTCCAGACCCCGCCGAGCAGCCAGAGAAGGGACTGCGGCTCGATCGCCACCGGCGCGAACTTTTCCCCCCGAAGGGCGCCGTTTGCGTAAGTCGCCACCGGAGATCCGAACGGTCCGGTCATCGTCGCCCGCACGGGCTCGGCCGTCGAGAGGGCGAGCGTGCCGGGCAGCGAGACGGCCCCCTGTCGCATTCTCGCGTCGTAGAGAAGGCGTGAGGGTCCGAGACTGTCCGCGCGCGCGACGGCCTCCCGCCACGCGGCAATCGCGCGAGCCGCCTGCTCCTCGCCCGCCGCAGTGAAGTTGCGTGGTCGCGAGGGGCGCGAAGCGCAGGAGACCGTCAGCAGGAGGCCGGCCGCGGCGAGGGCTGCCGCCGCGCACGGGCCTCTCGGGTCAGAGCGCCGGGCCACCCGACTGCCCGCGCGGCCGATGGTTCAGCGCTTCCCCGACAGTTTCACGCGGGCGGTCTTCAACTTCGCGCGGACTTTCTCCGGCTCGTCCGGCTTCAAGGAAAGCGACTGCTCCCAGTGATGAACCGCGTCCTCGATCCGCCCCTGCCGCTCGGCGAGGTCTCCGAGATGCTCTTCGATGGTGGCGTCGTCCGGCTCCCGCCGCTTGGCCTCGAGAAGGTTCTTCTGGGCGGCGTCGAGATTGCCCAGGCGGAAATAGGCCCAGCCGAGCGAGTCCCGGTACGCCCCGTTTCGCGGCTCCCGCGCCACGGCCTTCTGGAGCAGGTCCCGCGCCCGTTCGAGGTGGACGCCCTTGTCGGCCCACATGTACCCGAGGTAGTTCTGCGTCGCGGCGTCGTTCGGCCGGACCTCGAGGAGTTCGAGAAATACTTTTTCCGCCTCGGCGGAAGTGCCGGCGCGCTCCAGGCTCGACGCGAGCCGGAAGAGAGCCTCCGTGCTGTCGGGGAAACGCCGTGTCGCGTCGCGGGCGATGCGGGCCGCACCCGCATAGTCCTTGATCCTGGCTTCCGCGTCCGCCGCCGCCATGACGCGGTTCAATTCCGGAGACGAGGCCATCCTCGCGAACGCGGCGGTCGCCCCCGCCCGGTCTCCGGACCGATACTGAAACTCCGCGACCGACGCCTCCCACTCCGCGTTGCCGGGCTCCGCCGCCGCTGCGGCGCGGGCCCGAGTCAGACCGCCGGCCGAATCCTCGGCGTCGCGGGCGACGGCGAGCAGAAGGCGCGTCGCGCGTCCATCCACGGCCTTGCCCTGGATCGCGATCGGGTCGAGCGCCTTGCGCGCGGCCGCGTAGTCCTTCTGAAGGTACGCCGCGTACGCGAGCTCGCGCGTCGCCCAGAGGCGCTGGTCCGCGGCCTTGGGATCCGCGCCCGCTCGCCGCAGGCTCTCCTCGAAGAGTGGCCGCGCGTCCGCGAAACGGCGCTCCCGCAAGAGCTCGGACGCGAGGGCACGCCGCGACGCCTCGTCCTCGGGGTCCGTCTGCAGAAGGTCCCGCAGGATCTTTTCTCCGCCGGCGACGTCCCCCTTTTCGAAAAGCACCTGCGCGAGGAGGCGGCGGATGTCCCGATTCTCGGGCCGTTTCGTCGCGAGCTCCCGGGCGCGCCTTTCGGCTTCGTCGAAGCGGCCGGCGCGGGCGAGGTCGAGAGTAATTCGTTCGGGGATCGCCGGGTTCTCCGTGTCCCTGGCCTGCAGATCGAAAAGGAGCTTCAACGCTTCGTCGTACCGGTCGCCCTCTTCATAGACGTCGATCAACGCCGCGGTGATGTCCTTGTCGTTCGGTTCCGCTTCGAGGAGCCGCCGGTAGAGCGTTTCGGCCTCTCGCGTCCGCCCGCTCCGGGCCCTCGCCTCCGCCGACATGCGCAGGAGGGCGGGCTGCGATTGTGTCTCGGGCAGCTCGTCGAGAAGCTGACCCGCTTCCCCGGGCCGGCCGCGCGCTAAGAGGGCGCGTGCGAGAGCGGCGGCCGTCGCCAGGTCTTCCGGGGCGAGCTTGCGCGCGCGGCGCAGCTCCTCGATCCCGCGGTCGAGCCGCGCGGGGTCCTTCTCTCCCCCGGCGAGCTCGAGAGATCCCAGGAGCCGATGGGCTTCCGCCATCTTCGGATCGATTCGAACGGCCTCGCGGGCCTGCGCGATCGCCTCTTCCAGCACGTTCAAGTCCCGCAGGAGCTGCGCGTACTCGTAACGCACGACCGCGTCGTCCGGCAGGCGTGCGATGACCTTCCGGTAGAGATCCAGCGCCTCCCGGTACTGGCCGTCCGCGACCGCACCTCGAGCGCGCAGGTATATCCGCCGGGAATCGCGCTCCCCCTCTATCGAAGGAGTGGGAGTCGTGTCCGGAGCCGGAGCGAGAGAGGCGACGAGAAGCAGCGAGAGAAGAAGGGAGGCCATCCCTACGAATTTAGCACGCGCCGGCGCCCGCGAAGAGTTCGGGCGGGCCGCGCGGGCCGAGGGGCGCGCTTCGCCACGGTCGATTCCTCGACTCCGGCTCGGCTCGAAACGGTCGTGGGAGCTCCGTTGGCCCGCGCGTTCTGCGCCATAATCGCGCCGGAATGCCTCGTCTTGGTCAGCTCCTGGTTCGGGCCGATCTGGTATCGGAAAACAACCTCGCGCGCGCGCTGGGAGTTCAGCATTTTGCGGGTGGCCGCATCGGGACCCTGCTGCTCGAACGAGGCTCCGTTTCGGAAGACGACATCGGCACCATGCTCTCGCGCCAGCACGGGTGCGAGTACGTGCGGTGGGCGTCGCTCGCGGACGTGCCGTCCACGACGATCGCGCTCCTGCCCGCCCGCTTCGCCATCAAGCACGCGGCGATCCCCTACGACCGCTCGGAAAGCTCGATCAAGCTCGCGCTCCGAGATCCGGCGGACCTGCGCATCCTGGACGAGTTGTTCTTCGTGACCGGCCGGAAGATCGTCGCGGGAGTCGCGCCCGAAGTCCGCATCTATCAGGCCCTCGAGAAGTATTACGCCGAGCGCCGCACTCCCCGCTTCGCGATTCTCGCGGAGAAGCTCTCCCGCCCCGCCCGTGGAGGCCGGAGCGGCTTCATTCCTCCGCCGCCTCCGCCGCAGTTCTTTCCGGAGCGTGCGACACCGTCGCGAGTGGCGCCCGAGGCGCACGAGATCTGGGGAGACTCCCCCGAGCCGGACTTCGGAACCGGCCCCCCCATCATCCAGTCGTGGCAGATGCCCGACCTCGATCGCGGCCGCACCGCCGCGCCGGCGCCGGCGCCGGCGCCGAAGCCGAAACCATCCCGCCCGACGCCCAAACCAGCCCGGAAGTCCCCGGACGCCGACATCGAGCCGATTTCCTGGGACGAGATGCCGCCGGGGATTTCCTGGGCGGAGATGCCGGCGGCGCCCGCCCTCTGGACGGACAGCGCCTCGACGCCGACACCGGCTTCGTCCTGGAAGCCCGCGGCGCCTCCGACGCCTCCGCTGCCGATGCCGTCGGCGGACAAGCCGCCTTCGGCCGAGCGGCCCGCGCCTCGCCCCTCCGCGCCGCCGCCGGCCATGGAGCGGCCCCGGCCGCAGGCCCTGCCGGAAGCGGTTCCGCCGCCACGGCCGACTGCTGTCCCTCCGGCCGCCGCACCCGGCGCTTTCCTCGAGGGGCACCTGCCGACCGCCGCGGATTTCGCTCGCGTCGCCGCCGCGACCGACCGGGACGGGATCGCCGAGGCGGCGCTCGCGGCGCTCGGGCGGCGCTTCTCGAGTGCGGCGATTTTCGCCGCCCGCCCGGACAGCGTCACCGGCTGGGCCGTGGTGGGAAAGGTGAATGGAGCGGCCATTCGCTCCGTGAAGATCCCGTGGTCCGAGCCATCCGTTTTCCTGAACGTGCGGTTGTCGCGCTCCTTCTATCTGGGTCCCCTCTTGAAGCTGCCCCGCCACCAGGCGCTGGCGGCAGCTTTCGGGTCCTGGCCAGAGGAGTGCGCCGTGCAGCCCGTCCTGATCCGGGAGAAGCCCGCCGCCTTCCTCTACGTGGAGTCGCCCCGGGACGGTGTCACTCCCATGGATCTCGTCTACCTGAGGGAGCTCGCCGGGGCGATGGGATCCGCGCTGGCGGCGGCCATCCGCCTCAAGAAGAAAGAGATATAATCCCCGGACGATTTCAGCCGCGGAGGAAAGAACATGATCAAAGCGGACATCGTCGATCTCGTGGTCGACCTTGCGGAGATCCCGCGAGCCAAAGCGGCGACCGCCGTCGAAACGGTCATCGAATCGATGCGTTCCGCTCTGGGCGCCGGAGACCGGATCGAGCTGCGCGGGTTCGGGGTGTTCCAGGTAAAACGGCGCAAGCGCGGAATCGGACGCAACCCGAAGACGGGAGTCGAAGTGACGATTCCCCCCGGCAACACCATCCGATTCAAACCGGGAAAAGACCTCCGCGATCTGCCCTAGCCGGGCGCTGCCCCCAGGGTCTGCGGCCAGGCGCCGGTAGGCCCACATTCCCGAACTGCCGTCCCGCTCGAGCGCCCGCAACCCCCTGAGGAACAGCCTTTTGCACCCGCCCCCGTTCTCGTCGGACTGCCTTGCGCGAGAGACTTTCAGAAGCCGGACGCCAGGTCCCCGTTCTTTGTGAGCCGCCTGCTCGACATAGAATAGGAGAGAAGAGGACGATCGTGGCAACCCGCCGCATCGGCGAGCTTCTCGTCGCAGAGGGCCTGCTGTCGGAGGCCGCTGTCCAGCGTGCTCTGGGTTACCAGCGCCAGGCCGGGGACCGGATGAAGCTCGGCAGCATCCTGGTGAACTGGTATCTCCTTCCGGAGGCATCTCTGCTTTCGGCGCTCGCAAAGCTGCATGGGTGCCGCGGCGTGCCCTGGAGCGAGCTCGCGGCGGCGTCTCCCAATACCGTCCGGCTCCTTCCGGCCCCGCACGCCATCCGGCTCTCGGCGATTCCCTACGGCGCGGAGAACGGATTCCTTCGCGTGGCGTTCGTCAACCCCTCGAATCTCGCCGCGATCGACGAGGTTGCGGCGCTGACCGGCCGGTCCGTGCAACCGGGAGTGGCAACCGAGGCGCGGATTCTCCAGGCGCAGCGCAAGTTCCTCGGGCGGCCG
>DATNMZ010000007.1:0-4410 GCA_035602095.1 Thermoanaerobaculia bacterium | reverse complement strand
CAGCTGAAGCGCCGGGTTGTTCGAATCCTGCATCAACTGGACGAGCCGCTCGCGCGCGGGCAGCAGGTCCGGCCGGCGGCGCACGAGCGACCGAAGCCGCTCGACCGCCTTGTCCGTGAGGCCGTACTTCGCGAAGACTTCCGCCTCCACGACGAGTGTCTCGATTTCCTGCTCCTCCGAGGAGAGGACCGGCGCGTCCGGCTGCTGGGGACGAGCCGGCGCGGAGGCGGGCGGCGGCGCGACCGGTTCTTCGATGTCGATCTCGAGCTCCTGCGCCGGGGCGGGCGAGGATGCGCCGGGAGGTGCGGCGGCGCGAGGCGCGGCGGCGGGAGGTGGCGCAGTCTGCGCCGAGGGATCGAGCTCCGCCAGGCGCCCCCGCGCATCTGCCTGCCCGGGGATTGCCGCCAGGACGCGTTGGTAGTTCTCGATCGCAGCCGCGACGTCGCCGCTGCGTTCGTACTCTTGAGCCAGCGCGAGCCGCAAGCGAGCCGCTTCGGGAGGATTGCCCTCCGCCTCGCGCACTTCCGCCAGCTTCTTCAGCGTCCCCCGGTGCGCACCGTCGGCCTGGAGGATCGCGCCCAGGGCGTTGCCCGCGCGGCCGAAATCGCGGCCCGAGACGGCGCTCTCGACGATCGGCGCGACCGCGGCGAGGGCCGCGTCGTAGGAACCCTCCGAAATGCGCACGCGAGAGAGGAGAAGACGCGCTCCTTCATGATGGGACTCGAGGGCGATCGCCTGCTCCGCGGTTTTCGCCGCGTCGCCTCGGTGACCCATGTCGAGCTGCGCCTCGGCCAGCAAGGAGAGGCTGTCCGCCGTCTTGGGAACCGCCTTCAAGATCGCGATCGCCGCCGCGGGATTCTTCTGGGCGAGCAGCGACCGCACGAGGTTCTTCTGGACGCCGCCATCGGCCGGGGCGAGCTCGAGCGCCTTCTGGAAAACGGCGCCCGCCTCGTCGTGCGCGCCGCGCCGGAGCAGCATCGACCCGATGAGGCCGTACTGCATCACGGCCTGTTCCACCTGGCCGGTCGTGCGGTAGAGATCCGCCAGCTTGACCTGGATCCGGAGATCGTTGGGATCGACCGCAGCCATCTTCTTGTAGGCGGCGACCGCCTCCTCGGTGTTGCCGTTCTTCGTATAGTGGTCGGCGATGACCTGGTACTGGCTGCGCGCGTCCTGCGTCAGGCCCTGCTTGTGGTACAGGTCGGCGAGCCGCTCGTAGACCTCCAGCCGCGCCGGGTCGATCTTGTTGATCTTCTTGAAGATCGCGATCGCCTTCAGGAAGAAGCCGTCTTTCGAATAGAAGTCCGCGATTCGCGTGAAGAAGGGGATCGAGTCCGCCTGCCGGTTCATCCGGACGTAGAGGTCCCCGACGCGGTTCAAAGTCGCGATGTCCTTCGGGTTTTCCTCGAGGACGCGGAGGTAGTCCTTCAAGGCCTGGTCGAGCTTCCCCTTCGCGACGTACTTCTCCGCCGACTGGAGGAGCTGGTCCCGGCTGCTGGCCATCGTCTAAAGTCTAGCTTGGATTCCCCGAGCTCCGGTGGGCGCGGGCGACCGCCGCGCGCCGCTTCGCCCGCCGGCGGGGGTCGTCTCGGAATCGTCGATCCAACCGCGGTCGAGCACGACGCCGCGATAGCTCAGACGATGCTCGGGGCAGGGGCCGTAACGCCGGAGCGCCTCCCAGTGCTCCGGCGTCCCGTATCCCTTGTGGTGCTCGAACCCGTAGGCGGGCCACGCCCGCGCGAGCTGTTCTAAGAGCCGATCGCGATAGACCTTGGCAACGACCGAGGCGGCGGCGATCGAGGAGCAGAGGGCGTCTCCGTGCACGACCGGGAGCTGCGGACGGCGGAAGCCGGGAACCGCCACGGCGTCGGACAAGAGAATCTCCGCCTCGGGACGGAGGGCGATGACCGCGACGCGCATCGCCGCGAGGCTCGCGCGGAGAATGTTCCGAACGTCGATTTCGCGAGCGGCAATCACGCCGACTCCGACCGCGATGGCGCGACGGCGGACCTCGGCGTCCAGACGGTCGCGCGTCGGAGCGTCGAGCTTCTTCGAATCGTCCAGCGCCGGGAGAACGCAGCCTTCCGGCAGAATCACCGCCGCGGCCACGACCGGTCCCGCGAGAGATCCGCGGCCGGCCTCGTCGACGCCCGCGATGAGCCGGTAGCCGCGCCGCCGCACTTCCCGCTCCAATCGATCGAGGGTGGCGAGTCGGCCGAGCTCCGCGAACAGGGTCGAGAGCGGCTCGGGAGTCAACGGTCCGGGAACCTGGCGCAGCCGGGCCGGTTAGGGAACGCGCTTCTCGTCGATCCGCGCCGCTTTCCCCTTGCGCTCGCGGAGGTAGTAGAGCTTGGCGCGGCGGACGGCTCCCTTGCGCTCGACTTCGATCCGGTCGATGACGGGGGAGTTGAGCGGAAAGATGCGCTCGACGCCGATGCCGCTCGAAATCTTCCGGACGGTGAAGGTTTCGCGCGCCCCGCCTCCCCGCCGGGCGATGACGACTCCCGCGAAGATCTGAATGCGCTCTTTTTCGCCCTCCCGGACCTTCACGTGAACGCGAATGGCGTCCCCCGGCGCGAAGGCGGGCAGGCCAGTTCGGAGCGCGGGCTTTTCCACTTCCAGAAGTATGTCGGACATGACGCTTCTCCTTGAGACTCGGGCGCCCGGAGCGCATCCCTGCGCGGGCACACGCCAGCAGACGGGTGTAAAGCGTGAGTATAGAGGAGGCGGGAAGGAGGGGCAAGGGGACGGCTCACTGGAGAAAGATCGCCGCGACTGGTTCAATCGGGTGATTTGCGATCGGGTGATCGGATCGGGTGATCTGCCATCGGGTGATCAGGGCGAGCCCCCGGATCTTAGCGTTTGACGACGGTGCCCACCGTCTACCGTCTCCCGTCTTAGGAAGTCATTCCTCTCCTTCTCCGGGTTCCGGGGGCCTGCGCTGTAACAGGTCCGGCCGGCGCGCCCGTGTGCGGTCCAGGGCCCGCGCCCGGCGCCAGCGCTCGATGCGCGCGTGGTCCCCGGAAAGGAGAACCTCAGGCACCTCGAGGCCGCGGAATTCGCGCGGCCGGGTGAAGTGCGGGTAGTCGAGCCTCTCGCGCGCGAACGATTCGCGCTCCACGGATTCCGAGCTTCCGACGACGCCGGGAACGAGCCGCGAGAGGGCTTCCACGATCGCGAGAGCAGCGGCCTCGCCGCCCGGGAGGACGAAATCCCCGAGGGACAGCTCTTCGTCGAACAACCCGAGCTGTCGCGCCCGGTCGTCGAGCCCCTCGTAGCGTCCGCAGAAGAGCAGGAGGCTCTCGCGGCGGGAGAGCGCCTCGAGCCGGGCCTGATCCAGCCGCTCACCGTCGGGAGTCAAGAGCACGCTCCACGCGGAAGTCTTCGCCCGCCGGGCCTCGACCGCCGCCGCGACCACGGGAGCCATCATCACCATGCCCGGTCCCCCGCCGTACGGCTCGTCGTCGACCTTCCGGTGTTTGTCGGGCGAAAAAATCCGAAGGTCGGTCACGGACACCCGCAGGAGCCCCGCGGCGATCCCCTTTCCGAGAAGGCTCTCGGCGAGCGGCGACTCGAAATACCGGGGAAAGAGGGTCAGGATCTCGACGCGCATCATCGAAATGCTCTCGGACGTCAGACGTCCAGAAGGCCCTCGGGCGGGTCGATCACGATTTTCCGGGAGGCGTCGTCCACCGAGACGACGATCGGCTCGACGAACGGAACGAGCGCCTCCTTTCCGGAAACGGTCTCGATCGCCAGGAGCGGGCCGGCCGCGGTGCGCTCGAGGTTCACGACTGTGCCGGCAAAGCGTCCTTCGCGGTCCTCGCACCGGAAGCCTCGGAGCTGGTGGGCGTAATAGAAGCCCGGCCGGGCGGGAGCCGCTTCCTCCTCCGGCACGGAGAGCTCCCCTCCGGCCAGGAGCCTCGCGGCGTCGATCCCGTCCACGCCGTCGAAGGAGAGGAGGAGACGAGCGCCGTGGACGCGCGCGCCGCGCACCGTCAGCCGCCGCGCGTGATCGCCCCGCCGCCAGTCGAGGGAGACCCCGGGAGCGAAGCGTTCCGGAAAATCGGTGACCGGCTCGACGGAGAGCTCCCCCGCGAGTCCGTGAGGCCGACGAACGAGGCCGACGAGGAGCATTGGGGGACGTTAAGCGTGAAGCGTGAGGCGTTAAGCGGACCGGAGCCCGACTACGACGTGCTACGCCTTGCGCCTCACGCCTTACGCCTTACGCTTCACGTCCTATCCTAATCGCGGACGCGGATCGTCACCTTCTTCCCGCGCGCCGCGGCGGCGGCGCCGACGAACGCGCGCAGGGCCCGGACCGTCCGGCCTTCCCGGCCGATCAACCGTCCCCGGTCGGCCTCCGGCACGGACACGTCGTACACGGCCGTGCGCCCGTCGAAGCTCTCC
>DATNMZ010000006.1:0-4055 GCA_035602095.1 Thermoanaerobaculia bacterium | reverse complement strand
GAGGCGATGATCGTTCCCGCGCGCGACCTCCTCGCGCTCGCGGAAAGCGAGCCGTTCCCGAAGACACCTCCCGGCGACGACGTGCGGAAGATGCTCACCGTTCTGGCGAGGAAGCCGAAGGCCGTTCCCCGATTTCCCATGGATCGGCCGGCCGGAGATCGCTGGCAGGTCCGGGTGATCGGGATCTCCGGCCTGTTCGGGCTCTCCTTCTGGCGGCCGGACCGCAAGCGCATGATCTACCTCGATGCTGAAAAAGACTTCGGCGTGTCCGGAACGACGCGCACCTGGAACACCGTCGAGAAGATCCGGACGATCCTCCAGAGATAGTCATCAGTTAACAGTTATCAGTTCACAGTTTTCAGAATTCCGCCCCGCTCTCAAACTGAGAAACTGACCACCGAACACTGAGAACTCCTCCCCGCAGCGTCTCCATCGCCGAGAGGCGCGGGATCGTGCCTCGGTGCGGAGCTCCTCCGCGTTAACCAGCCTCGAAAAATCGCCGGAGTCTGGGCTTGTAGAGCGGCGTTTTTCCCGGAGACTTTCGCCTCTCTCGCTTTCCGGGCCACGGGTTCTGGCGAGTGCGCGTCCTCGAGCGCATCGGGTTGTCGGCTTTGCCAATCGGGTCTTTCAGCTGTCAGTTTCCAGTTTGGAGTTTTCAGTTGGCCGCGCCCGTCTGGAACTGAAAACTGACAACTGACAACTGATTACTCTCCGAGATACGCCTCTTTCACCTTCGGGTTCGCGGCCACTTCCGCCGACGTGCCTTCGAGCAACACGGTGCCGGTCTCCAGCACGTACGCGCGGTTCGAGTGCTTGAGCGCGGCGTTCGCGTTCTGCTCGACCAACAGCACGGGCGTCCCCTGGCGGTGGATTTCTTCGATCGCCTCGAAGATCGTGTGGACGAGAAGCGGCGCCAGGCCGAGCGACGGCTCATCGAGGAGGAGCACCTGGGGTTTCGACATGAGCGCCCGCCCGATGGCGAGCATCTGCTGTTCCCCGCCCGAGAGCGTCCCGCCCGTCTGCTTGACGCGCTCCTTCAGCCTCGGAAAGATGGCAAAGACGCGCTCCATGTCCGAGGCGACCTCGCGGTCGCGGCGCGCGTAAGCCCCCATCTCGAGGTTCTCGTGCACGGAGAGGTTTGCGAAGATGGCGCGGCCCTCCGGAACGAGCACGAGACCGCGGCGGACCAGTCGGAACGTGGGGCGGGACCGGGTCGGCTCGCCGCGGAAGAAGACTTCGCCGGAGCGCGCCGGCACGAGCCCCATGATGGCGCGCAGCGTGGTCGACTTGCCTGCTCCGTTGGCGCCGATCAGCGTCACGATCTCCCCAGCTTGGAGCCGCAGGGAGATCCCCCGGAGCGCCTCGATCGCGCCATAGAAGACGTGAAGATCGCGCACCTCGAGCACCGGATCGGTCACCAGGGTGCCGGAAGGGAGGCTCACGCGCCCCCCAGATAGGCTTCGATGACCTTCGGGTTGCTCTGGATCTCCGCCGGCTTGCCCAGCGCGATCGTGGATCCGTAGTCGAGCACGTGCACGGTCTCGCAGATCCCCATGACGACCTTCATGTTGTGCTCGACTAAGAAGACCGCCATTCCGAAGTGGTCCCGGACCCAGCGGATCAGCTCCATGAGCTGGATGGCTTCCTGAGGGTTCATCCCGGCGGCCGGCTCGTCCAAGAGAAGGAGGCGCGGCGAGGTCGCCATCGCGCGGGCGATCTCGAGCCGGCGCTGGCTGCCATAGGGGAGGTTTCGGGCGGTCTCCTCCGCCAGGCGATCGAGGTGGAAGATTTTCAGCAGCTCCCGGCTCTCCCGGTCGATTCGCGACTCTTCGCGGTTGTGAATCGAGCTGCGGAACATGGCGGAGGAGAGCGTTGCCGCCTGCCGGCAATCGAACGCGACCTTCACGTTCTCGAGAACGGTCATGTTCCCGAAGAGACGGACATTCTGGAACGTCCGCGCGATTCCCTTCCGGGTGATGCGGCCGGCTCTCTGTCCGCCGATGTCCTGGCGGTCGAGCCGGACCGCGCCGGAGGTCGGCGAATAAACGCCGGTGATGACGTTGAAGACCGTCGTCTTGCCGGCGCCGTTCGGGCCGATCAGCCCGTAGAGTTGACCCGGCTCTATGGCGAGGTCCAGCTCGTTGACAGCCACCAGGCCGCCAAACCTCATCGTGACTTTCGAAAGCTCCAGCAGGGGCATGGCGCTAGGTTTCTGTGCTGACGACGTTCTTCACGAACGAGGCGCCCGGCGCCGTCCGCACTCCCTGCGTCGACACGGCGCGACGGCCGGTACTCGAACGGGAGCAGTGGCAGTCGCGCCTCTGCGAAATCGGCGCTGTACCAGATGGACTGGTCACGATTTTGGTGTGCGCCGATTTCGAGGCATTTCGACCTTGCCCGCGCTCGCGACGGACATCACTCGCCTTCGATCGCCGGCGGCATCGGCGCGTCCAGCCGCGGCCCGCGGCGGCGCCGGAAGAAATAGAGAAATTCGCGATGCCCGAGAATTCCCTGCGGGCGCACGATCATGATGACGATCAACAGAAGCGAGAAGAGAACCATGCGGTATTGGGCGAACTCCCGCAGACCTTCCGTGAGCCCGATGTAGAGCACCGCGCCAAGGACCGACCCCGTGATCGAGCCCAGACCTCCGATCACGATCATGATGATGATCTCGATCGACTTGATGAACGTGAAGGAATTCGTGTGGAGATACATCAGGTAGTGAGCGAAGAGGCCGCCTCCGATACCGGCCATCGCGGAGGAGACCACGAACGAGATCACCTTGCTTCTCGTGGTGTCCACGCCCATCGCCTCCGCCGCGATCTCATCCTCCCGGATCGCGATCAGGGTTCTCCCGAACGAGGAGTGCACGACGCGATAGACGACGAGGATCGTCAGGGCAGCGAAGAGGTAAATCCAGAAGAAGTTCGCGAGCTTCGCGATGCCCGAGAAACCGCGTGCGCCGCCGACCGCGTCGACGTTCAGAATCCAGACGCGGATGATCTCTCCGAACCCGAGTGTCACGATCGCGAGGTAATCTCCCCGGAGCCGCAAGGACGGCACGCCGACGAGAAACCCCGCGATGGCCGCGAGCAGGGCGCCGCCGGCGAGCGCTAAGAGCAGCACGGCGCTGTCGCGGCCGACCTCCGGGAGAAAGCGGAAGGCCGACCGAATCCGCTCTCCCCAATAGAAACTGACGAAGGCGGAGGTGTACGCCCCGATCGCCATGAACCCGGCATGCCCGATCGAGAACTGCCCCGTGAAGCCGTTGATCAGGTTCAGGCTGACCGCCAGGATGATGTTGATGCCGGCGAGGCAGAGCACCTGAAGGACGTAGGGAGAGATCGAGACTCCGGGCACGAGCGAACCGGTGAAGAGCCCGTTGACGAGGAAGAGGAGAACGACCGTCCCGAGGGCGGCGAGCGCCCCCTTCACACCTTCTCCCTCTGAACACGGCCCAGGATGCCTTGAGGGCGCAGGAGGAGAACCAGGATGAGGATTCCGAACGCGATCGCGTCCCGATAGGTCGAGGAGAGATAGCCGACGACCATGACTTCCGAAGTTCCGATGAGCAGGCCTCCGAGGACCGCGCCCGGGACGTTGCCGATTCCCCCCAGGACGGCGGCGACGAATGCCTTCAGGCCGTAGATGATCCCCATCAACGGATCGATCTTGGGGATCTGCATCCCGATCAGGACCCCGGCGGCGGCGGCCAGAGCCGAGCCGAGCGCGAAGGTGACGGCGATGATCCCGTCGGTCGAGATTCCCATCAGCTTGGCCGTGTCCAGGTTGAAAGAGACCGCCCGCATGGCTTTGCCCGTACGCGTCTTCTGGATGAAGAAACGCAGGAGCACCATCAGGAGAAAGGAGACGCCGATGACGGTGAGCTGCTCGCTCGTGACGCGAACACCGGCGACGATGAAATCCGCGTGGGGCGCGAGGGAAGGAAAGAACTTCGGATCGGGACCGAAGACGAGCTGCCCGGCGTTCTCGAGGAAGAGAGAGACGCCGATGGCGGAGATCAGCAGCGTCAGGCGCGAGGCCCGGCGCAC
>DATNMZ010000005.1:0-4327 GCA_035602095.1 Thermoanaerobaculia bacterium | reverse complement strand
GTTCGGCGTCTTCCGGATGTAGGGGGACGTGCTGCGCCTCCTTCTCGCCGCCGTCTTCGCGTTCGCCTCTCCGCCGCTGTCAACCCTGGAGATCGAACTCTCCGCGGGCGCGGCCTTCTCGGCGACTCTGACCTTCCCCGGCTCCGCCGGTTCGTCCGGCGATTTCCAGGGCCGCGTCGCGCTCTACGGCTCTCCCTCGGAGCTGCGTGTCTCCGGGGCTCGCCTCTCGAGAGCGGGTCGGCCCCCGGCGATCCGCATGGCGATCCGCTATGCGGACATTCCGGCGGACTGGATAGCCCGGTTCCGTCCCGACGGCTTCGATTACCGGCTGACGGGAACCCTGGGCGGCGCTCCGGTCTCGTGGGCGGGCCGCTTCGCCTGGAACGACGTTCCGGTCTCCGGCGAGGAAGCCGTCCGTTCGCGGTTTCTTTCTCTCGAAGACATCGAGCTGACCTCGCTCGCTCCGAGCCGGAGCCGCGGCCTCGCGCGGCTGCGCGTCACGAACCCGTTCGCGTTCCCGCTGCAGCTGGCGCGTTCCGACTACCGCCTCGAGGCGGACGGCCGCGAAGTCGGACGCGGAAGCACGCGGGGCGTGCTCGTGCGCCCGGGAACGACGGTGCTCGACTTTCCGATCGAGGTCAACCACGGTCAGCTCCTCGCCGCCGCGGGGAGCGCTCTGTTGACCGGCGGCGCCGTGGACGCGCGCCTCGTCGGGAGCCTCACGGTGAAGCTCTCGGGGGGCGAAGTGCGGGTTCCGCTCGACCTCGCGGGTCAGATCGACGCGGGCGGGCTGGCCGGCCGCTGAGGTTCGCCGGGGGCCCGGTCTGTCCCGCCGTTCTCCTCGGGTACGATGCCGCCCGTGAACGAGCCTTCTTTTTCCCGGCTCCGGCTCCTCCGGGAAGGCCCGGTCGCCCGCGTCGTTCTCGCTCGACCGGAGGTGCGCAACGCGTTCGACGACGGGCTCATCGCGGAGCTGACGAGTGTCTTTCTCGATTTCGCAGCGGACCACGAGACGCGCGTCGTGGTGCTCTCGGGCGAGGGTCCCTCGTTCTGCGCCGGCGCCGACGTCGGCTGGATGCGGAAGGCAGGCTCGCTCTCCCGCGAAGAGAACGAGCTCGACGCCGGCCGGATGGCGCGGATGCTCCGATCGATCGATGCCTGTCCGCTGCCGGTCATCGCCCTGGCGCACGGGGCGGCGATCGGGGGAGGAGTCGGGCTCGTCGCGGCCGCGGACATCGCGCTCGCGGCGGAAGGGACGATGTTCTCTTTCGCGGAGGTCAAGCTCGGGATCCTGCCGTCGGCGATCTCCCCGTACGTGCTCCGCGCCATCGGTCCGCGACAGGCCCGGGACCTCTTTTTGACCGGCGATCGGTTCGATGCGCGCGACGCGTTCCGGATCGGGCTCGTCCATGCGGTCGTGCCCTCCGACGCGCTCGAGGCCGCGGCGCGCCGCAAGATCGAATCGCTGCTCGGCTCCGGGCCCGAAGCGGTCGCGGCCGCGAAGCGGCTGATCGAGCGGGTTTCCGGCCTCGACCCCGAAGAGGCGATGCCGTTGACGGTCGCGACGATCGCGGAGCGGCGCGCCTCGGCGGAGGCGAAGGAGGGGCTGAGCGCGTTTCTGGAGAAGCGAAAGCCGGGGTGGATGAGATAGGTGACAGGTGACAGGTGTCAGGTGTCAGGTGACAGGTGTCGGAGGGAGTTTTCAGTTTCGAGCGTGGCTGATAGCTGACAGCTGACAGCTGATAGCCGATAGCTACTCTTCCGTCGCTTCCGGCGCTTTCGGCTTTTCCGGCGCTACCGGCGGTGCTGCAGCGGCCGGCGGTGCCGCGGCGGGCGGCGGTTCCGGCCGGACTCGGCGCGACGCCTCGTCCTCGACCTCGGTCTTGCAGAAGTAGCACTTCACCTTCACGCCGGGCGCCGTGTCGGGCCTCCACGCGGTGAAGACTTTTCCGCAGTTGGGGCAGGTCAGCTTCTGCTGGTTGCCGACAATGCCGCCTTCGACGGACAAGCTCGCCTCCTCTCTGCCCCTGTTCTCCGGCCGGCGGCGAGAATAGCGCACTGCGGGCCTTAGAATCGCCGCGCCGGGGGGAGGAAGGTCGCATGGTGCGGTTGCCGAAGCGTCTCTTGATCGCCAATCGCGGAGAGATCGCAGTCCGGGTCGCGCGGACGTCCCGCGAGATGGGGATCGAGCCGGTGGGCGTGTTCGCCGCGTCGGAAGCGGACGCCTTTCACGTCCGGCACATGGCGCGCTGCGCCGACCTGGGCTCGGGCGGCGCCGCGGAGACGTATCTCTCGATTCCGCGCCTGATCGAGGCCGCGAAGGCCCTCAAAGCGGAGGCCGTGCATCCGGGGTACGGATTTCTTTCGGAGAACGCCGGATTCGCTCGCGCGGTCTCCGAGGCCGGGCTCCTGTGGATCGGGGCCTCGCCGGAATCCATCGAGCGGATGGGAGACAAGCTCGAGGCCCGCCGGCGCGTGCGGGAAGCCGGGGTTCCCGTGGTGCCCGGGTCCGACTCCAGCCTGCCCGAGTCCGGTTCCGGCGATGTCGATCTTCTTCGCCGCGGGAGCGAGATCGGCTTTCCGCTCCTCGTCAAGGCCGCCCGCGGCGGCGGTGGAAAGGGGATGGTACGTGTCGATCGCGCCGAAGACCTTCCCGCCGCCCTCGAGGAGACGCGCCGCGTGGCGCAAGCGGCGTTCGCGGACGGATCCGTGTATCTGGAGAAACTCCTCGACGCGCCCCGGCACGTCGAATTCCAGGTCTTCGGCGACCGGCACGGGAGCGTCGTTCACCTCTTCGAGCGCGAGTGCAGCGTGCAGCGGCGGCATCAGAAGGTCCTGGAGGAGACGCCGAGCGCGGCGCTCGATCCCCGGCTGCGCCAGGCGATGGGGCGGGCGGCGACCGAAGCGGCCCGGGCGGTGGCGTACGTCGGTGCCGGCACCGTCGAATTCCTCCTGGACGAGCGGCGCGACTTCTATTTCCTCGAGATGAACACCCGCCTGCAGGTGGAGCACGCGATCACCGAAGAGACGCTCGGTCTCGATCTCGTCCGCGCGCAGATCGAGATCGCGGCGGGGGCCGCCCTTCCCGCGCCCTGGCGCGGCGGAAAGCTCGTCCCGCAGGGCCATGCGATCGAGCTGCGCCTGTATGCCGAGGACCCGGTCGAGTTTCTGCCGCGGTCGGGCCGGATCCTGCTCTGGGAGGAGCCGGCCGGGCCGGGGATCCGCGTGGATGCGGGGGCGGGCGCGGGCACGGTGGTCGGGCTCGACTACGACCCGCTCCTCGCGAAGCTCGTGGTCTCGGCGCCCGACCGCGTCTCCGCCATCGAGCGCTCGAAACGCGCGCTCGCCGAGTGGGTCATCCTGGGCGTCGAGACGAACGCGCCGTTTCTGGACGCCGTTCTTTCCTCTCCCGAGTTTCGCTCCGGGCGATATTCCACCGACCTCGCTTCGCGGATCCTGCGGAGCGAGGAGGGCGCGAGCGTCCCCGACGCCGCCTGGATTGCCGCCGCGCTCTCCGCTGTACCCGCGCGCGAGGCGGCTCCGGCCGCCGGAGGCGCGGATCGGGATCCCTGGGACGAGCAGGTCGGCTGGAGAATCGGGGCGTGAAGCTTTCCACGGGGCAAACGCGGGCGGACGTGGTCTTGGACGGCGAGGTTGCCCGCATCGACGGTCGGGAAGTCCGGTTTCGCGAACGCCGGAGCGGCGGAGAGCTCACCGCGATCGAGATCTCGGGCGAGGCCGTCGCGGTTCGCGTCGCCCGCGAAGGAGAGCGGATCTTCGTCTGGTGCGCGCGGCAGGCTCGCGAGTTCCGCGCCGCGCCGGGTTCGAGCGGCCCGCCGCGCGCCGGCGGGATCGGTCCCGGGCGGTCCGATTCCTCGGGCGGCCTGATCGCGCCGATGCCCGGCCGCGTCCGGAGGATCCTCGTCGCGGAGGGGGACGCCGTCACGCGCGGGCAGGTCCTTCTGATTCTGGAAGCGATGAAGATGGAGCACGCGATCCGCGCGGCCCGGGACGGGCGCGTCGTGCGGCTCGCGTTCCGCGAAGGCGACCTCGTCGAGGCCGGCGTCGTGCTGGCTGAGGTCGAGTGAGAAAGGTGTCCGCTTTCAGCTCTCAGCTGTCAGCTGTCAGCAGGTGTGAGGCGAAAGACTTGGAAACGGCAGGCCGTGAGGCGTGAGGCGCAACGACTGCGATGTGAACGAAAGTCAGCCGGACCGGACAAATCATCCGAGTGGCGGTGCTAAGAATCGACCGGGTCAGCTTCCTGGCCGAGACCATCGGACGGCGCCCTTCAGGCTGAGGGCTGGCAGGTGAGAGCTGAAAGCCTGGA
>DATNMZ010000004.1:0-3474 GCA_035602095.1 Thermoanaerobaculia bacterium | reverse complement strand
AGGGGCTCTTCCGGCGGCTCTTCCCGCGGGTCGGGGAGGACTACATCGTCGATCGGTCGGGCGCCCTCGTGTCGCGCCGTTTCTTTCCGGGAGTGGACTTCAACGGCGCGAGGAACCTGCTGGGATTCGTGGGAATCAACGTCGATTCCGTCCGGGTCAGCAGGCAGGTGCTCGGCCGGACGCAGGCCGTCTGGTCGGTCTCGATCGACCCGTCGCGGAGGCTAACTCGCATCACCGTCAACGGGTTTCTCGGCAGCGAGATCGATTTCGACAACGTGCGGACCGGGCACGGAGGCGATGTTTCCGCGTCGCTCACGACGCGGCCCACCGACCATCTGGAGCTGGCGTTCATCGGTGATCGGCGGTGGCTGAACGTCGATGGCGGGCGGCTCTTCACGGCGCAGGTCGCGCGGCTGAAGGCGACGTACACCTTCACGGCGCGCGCGTTCCTGCGGTTGATCGGCCAGTACGTTGCGACGGAGCGGGATCCGGGCCTCTACACCTTTCCGGTGTCGCGCAAGTCCGGCAACTTCGACGGCTCGGCGCTCTTTTCGTACAAGCTCAACTGGCAGACCGTCTTTTTCCTGGGCTACGGGGACAGCCGGTCGCTCGAACCGGCCGTCGGCGCGGGAGCCGGACCCCCGCGTTACAGCCTCTCGCCCGTCTCGCGCGAGCTCTTCCTGAAGATTTCCTACGCCTTCCAGGGGTGACGGCCGGCCGGCGCGAGTGGGTTCGGACTGACCCCGACCGGACCCCGGCCTGACCCCGGCCTGACCCTGGCCTGACCGGCCTGACCCCGGCTCGCCAGTTAAGATCCCGGGACTGGAAAAATGCGAAAACTGTTGAGCGCGCGACTTTCGAGAAGACGGGCCTCTTGCAGCGTGCTCCTGCTCGTTGCGTTCTTGCCGGGCTCGGCGGGATCCCTCTTCGGACAGAACCCGGCCGGAGGCTGGAGCATTGACGCCTCCCAGAGCCGCTTGATCGTCCATGTCCTGCCGGCCGGGCTTCTCTCCTCCGCTCTGCACGCTCACCATTTTCAGCCGGACGAGTGGAGCGGAGAGGTCGCCTGGGACCCCGAGCATCCCCGCAACGTGCGTGTGGAGGTGCGGGTGGCCGCGGGCTCGCTCCAGGATCACCAGCCGAAGCTTTCGGCGAAAGACCGCGTCAAGGTCGAGGGGCAGACCCGCGGAGCCGGAATTCTGGATGCTGGAAAATTTCCGCAAATTCTCTTCCAGGCTCAGGAGCTCGAGCTCGAGCGTTCTCCTTCGGGCGGCAGCGGGGATTTTCGCGGGACACTCAAGGGAACGCTGACGCTTCACGGAAAAACGCTGCCGCTCGGGTTCCCGATTCAGGGAAAGGTCTCCGGCGATCGGTTCGAAGCGAGCGCAGCGGCGGGCTTCAAGCAGAGCGATTTCGGCATCCAACCCTACTCGACCGCGCTCGGAACGGTCGCGGTCAAAGACGAAATCACCGTCGAGATTTTTCTGGCGGGGGTGCCGGCCGGCCGGAAGGCGTCTGCCGCGGCGCCACCCGCCCGCTCGCTCCGGTGAAGGACGGCTGATACCGGGCTAGGATTCGCCCGAGGAGGAACGCCCATGTCCGAATCTCGCCGGGACTTCCTCGCCCGCACCGCCGCAGGAGTGCTCGGGGCCGCCGCCGCCGGCCGGGCGGCCGCCGGGAGCCAGGCGGCAACGCCCGGTCCGCAAGTCACGCCTGTCGCCGGGACTCCGCCGGCCTTCGGAACGGCGCCGCCGGTGGGCCCCGAAGTGACCGCGGCCACGTTTGCCGAAGCGGAAAAGCTGGTGCGCGTCGAAATGACGCCGTCCGAGCGGGGGCAGGCCGCGGGCAACTGGCGCCAGGCGATGGCGGGACTCATGGAGCGGCGCACGGGGCCCCGGAAGGTCGCGCTCGACCCTTCGCTCGCCCCGGCCTCCCGGTGGGATCCGAGGATTCCGGGAATCGCTTCCGGCCCCGCGCAAGACCGGTTCGTGCGGAGTGGAAACAGGGTCGGGCCGGAACCGCTCCCGAAACGCGACGAGGACATCGCCTTCGCGCCCGTCACGGCGCTGTCGCGCTGGATCGAGACGCGCTCCCTGACCTCCGACCGCCTGACGCGCATTTATCTCGATCGGATCGAGCGCTTCGACCCGAAATTGAGGTGCGTCATCACGGTCACGCGTGAACTCGCCCTCGAGCAGGCTCGACGCGCGGACGCGGAGATCGCGGCGGGGAAGTACCGGGGTCCGCTCCACGGCATTCCCTGGGGGACGAAGGATCTCCTCGACACGAAAGGGATCCGGACGACCTGGGGCGCCGAGCCGTACCGGGACCGCGTTCCCCCGGCCGATGCCGCCGTCGTCGCGCGCCTCCACCAGGCCGGAGCCGTGCTCGTGGCCAAGCTCTCCCTGGGCGCGCTGGCGTTGAACGACGTCTGGTTCGGCGGCCAGACGATGAACCCGTGGCTCCCCGAGGAAGGTTCCGGGGGCAGCAGCGCGGGACCGGGCGCGGCGACGGCCGCGGCCCTCGTGGGCTTCTCGATCGGCAGCGAGACGGAGGGCAGCATCGTCGATCCCGCGATGCGCTGCGGCGTCACCGGCCTGAGACCGACGTTCGGCCGCGTGCCGCGCACCGGCGCGATGACTCTCTGCTGGTCGCTCGACAAGCTCGGTCCGATGGCCCGCGGCGTCGAAGACACCTTTCTCGTCCTCGCGGCGATCTCCGGCCCCGACGCCGGAGATCTTTCGAGCGTTCCGAGCCGACTCGACTTCGAGGCGGACGCGACCGTGCAAGGGTTGAGAGTCGGCTTCTTTCCGGCCTGGATGAACGAGAGTCCGGCGACGGAGGTGGACCGCGCCGCGCTCGCGACCGCGAAACGCCTCGGGATGGTGGCGGTGGAGTGCACCCTTCCAGACTGGCCATACGGATCGCTCAATACGATCCTCTTCGCCGAGGCGGCGGCCGCTTTCGAAGAGTTGACCCTCTCGCACGGCCTCGATCTCCTCAAGATGCAGGTCCCCGACGCCTGGCCGAACACGTTCCGGCAGTCGCGCTTCCTCTCGGCGGTCGACTTCGTCCAGGCCGATCGCCTGCGTCGGAAGGTCGCGCAGGAAATGGCTCGCATCCTCGAGAAGGTCGATCTCCTCCTCGTCCCCTCGCTCCGCGACGAGATCCTGACCATCACGAACTTCACCGGACATCCCTCCCTGACCCTGCCGGCCGGGTTCGTCGAGGTGAGTCAGGCGCGAAGCGACTGGGCGCCGGACCCGGCGCGCCCGTTGCCGACCCTCTCCCCGGCGCGGCGGGTGCCGCACGGCGTGACGCTCGTCGGCAGGCTCTTCGACGAGGGGACGATCGGCCGCGCCGGCGTCGCTCTCGAGCGGGCTTTCGCCGTGGCCGCGAGGAGGCCCCCCGGATTCTGAGCGAGCGCCGATGTGGCCTTGCCCGCCGGCGGCACGGATTTTCGGCAGCAGCGTC
>DATNMZ010000003.1:0-3913 GCA_035602095.1 Thermoanaerobaculia bacterium | reverse complement strand
CGGAGGGGGCGAGCCATCCCTCGGCGGCGAGCGCTTCGGGCGAAAGGAGCAGGGGGTTGCCGGCGAAGGCGGAGGTCCCGCCGTACGGAGAGTCCCCCGCCCCGGTGGGGCACAGGGGCAGGATCTGCCAGAGAGACTGTCCCGCCGCCGCCGCCCAATCGAGAAACCGTACCGCCGCCGGGCCTATGTCTCCGATTCCGAATGGGCCGGGAAGAGAGGAGGGATGGAGAAGAATCCCCGCCGAGCGGCGTCCCCCGCTCCCCCGAGATCCCTGCCCCGCCGGACCGGTCACCGGGACCGCGCCGTCATCTCCGCGGATTGGAAGAGGGGGCGAGGGCCCAGGCGGCTCGCCGCTCCCCATCGAGCACGCTGATCCGGCGCTCCGCGGCCGGGACGTAGCAGAGCTCGAGGTACTCGAGCACCATCCGCTCGGAGGAGAACTGCCGGCCGATCCGCGAGGCGCTCTGGACCATTTTTTCGATCCACGCGAGTGGAAGGTTCGCGGCGTCGCGCTGGAAGAAGAGGGGCAAGACCTGTTTCTCGAGCACGTCGTAGAGCGACGCCGCGACGTCCTCGTCCGGGGCGTAGTCCGTCGCCGGTCCGATCACGAACCCGGTCTCCTCGTACGGCGCCTCGTCCCACCACCCGTCGAGAACGGACAGGTTCAAGACGCCGTTCATCGCCGCCTTCATGCCCGAGGTCCCGGAGGCCTCGTGCGGCCGCACGGGATTGTTCAGCCACACGTCGCAGCCCGCGACGAGCGCGCGGGCGAGGCGCATGTCGTAGTCGGGGAGGAGGACGACCTTCCCGCGGAATTCCGGCATCTCCGCGTACCCGGCGATCGCCCGGAGGAGCTCTTTGCCCGGTTCGTCCTGCGGATGCGCCTTGCCCGCGAAGAGAATCTGCACCGGGAAGGACGCGAGCATCCGGAGGAGCCGGTCGGGATCGCGGAAGATCAGGTTGGCGCGCTTGTAAGTCGCGAAGCGGCGGGCAAAGCCGATCGTGAGCGCGCCCGGATCGAGGACGTTTCCCGCCGCGGCGATCTCGTCTTCCGAAGCACCCTGCTCCGCCGCGTGCGCCCGAAGGCGGTTCCTCGAGAACTCGACGAGCCGGGCGCGGAGGCGCTCGTGGACGGACCAGAGCCCCGCCCGAGAGACGCGCTCCGGCCGTTCGAGCAGAGAGAGCGCCGCGATTTCCGGGTCCGTCCACGTGGCCCGGTGAACGCCGTTGGTGATCGCGCGGATCTTCACGTCCTCGTCCGCGAGCTCCGGCAGCAGCCCCAGCCAGAGACGGCGCGAGACGCGCGCGTGGAGCTGCGAGACCGCGTTCGCGTGCCCGCAGAGCCGCAGGGCGAGGACGGCCATCGAGAACGGGTCGTGAGCCCCCCCTCCCGACTCCTGCCCGAGCTTCAAGAACTCCTCGAAGGAGAGCCCGGCCGTTCCGACGTAGCTCGAAAGGTATTTGGCGACGAGGTCCGGCGCGAACCGGTCGATGCCCGCGGGCACGGGCGTGTGCGTCGTGAAGACGTTCCCGGCGGCCGCCCGCTCCCGGGCTTCGGCAAACGTGAGTCCCTCCTGAGATACGAGCTGCCGGATCTTTTCGATTCCGACGAATGCGGCGTGGCCCTCGTTGATGTGGCGGATCGTCGCGCGGTAGCCCAGGCGGTCCAGGGCGCGAAGGCCTCCGATCCCGAGCACGATCTCCTGCCGGATGCGGGTCTCGTGATCTCCGCCGTAGAGCTGGGCGGTGATGCCGCGGTCCTCCGGGTGGTTCTCCTCGACGTCGGTGTCGAGAAGCAGCAGCGGAACGCGCCCGACCTGGACCAGACGGATCAGGACGGCGACCTCCCGCTCGCCCACGGAGACCCGGACGACCGGGGGTCCGCCGTCGGGCGTCTCGGGGAACGAGATGGGCAGGAGGTCCGTTTCGACCGCGGGGTTCGACTCCCGCTGCCCCTCGGGGCGGGCGAGGGACTGCCGGAAGTATCCGTGGCGGTAGAAGAGGCCGACGCCCACGAGCGGCAGCCGCAGGTCGCTCGCGGACTTCAAGTGATCGCCCGCGAGCACCCCGAGCCCCCCCGCGTATACCGGAAGCAGCTCGGTCAGGCCGAATTCCGCGGAGAAGTAGGCGATCCGGTCCCCCCGCTGCTGCATGGCGCGGGCCGCGGGATGCGCGGGCGGAGCGTCGTCCTCCATTCCGAGCTCGGAACGCACGGCTTCGAGCCGCGCCAGATAGTCCCGATCCCGGGCGGCGGCCTCGAGTCGCTCGGGAGCGATTCGCCAGAGAAGAGCGACGGGGTTCCCGCCCGTGGACTCCCAGAGCTCCGGGTCGAGAGAGGAGAAGAGGGCCCGCAAGGAGGGGCGGAAGGTCCAGCGCAGGTCCCTCGCCAGAGTGTCCAAGGGCTGGAGGTTGTCGGGGAGCCGCGGGTGCGGCAGCGCGCTGGATTGCATCAGGCAAGTCCAATCATATCAGAAGTTGTCGGTCGTCCGTTGTCAGTTATCAATCGTCAGTTGGGCGGGGGGGTCAGCCGAGCAGGAGCTCTCCCGGACGGCCGGCGTTCTGCTCGTAGATGCGCCGGGCGTGCCCGGAGGCCGGATCGTTGCTCTGAACTGCTTCCAGCCGGCGCAGGAAATCCCCTTCGATCGCGGCGCGCGCCGGACCGGGAGAAAGCTCGACGGCGCGCGCGGCGTAGCGGAGGATCTGCGTCGTCTCGAGGCCGGAGGGGTCGTCGAAGAACCAGCCGCAGCTCGTGTACATGAGCATCGCGTACCGCTGCATCTGGAGGAGGCGCCGGGCTTCCTCCTGCTCCTGGGGTACCAGGGGACGCCGCGCGTGGCGGCGCAGCAGGGACTCGAACGCCTGCGCGCTCGTGTCGAGGATCGCCTCGATGAAACCGTCGCGCGCCGCCCACGGGTCCGCGAAGAATCCGCCGGCGGCCTCCTCGAAGACGCGGGCGAGCCCGTCGCGCAGAGCGTCGAGCGCCTCACGGAGAGGCCCTCGCCAGACCTGCACCCATCCGGGATTCAAGCCGGTCCGGCACGTGCAGTCGTCGCGCCATCGCCCGAGTCCGTGCGCGCAGCTCCAGGCGGTGTTTTCCAGGATTTCGACCTCGTCGGACGGCGGACAAAGAGAGAGAAACTCGGCGTAGTTGGTCAGGCGCGCGAACCCGCTCGCTTCGAGCGCGTCGAGGGCCTCCGCGAGCGCCACTTCGCCGCCGCGGTGGTGGTGCCCGTAGGTCTCTCCGTCGGTCGCGACGTGGAGCAGCTGCGGCGCGGAAGACTCCGAGGCGAGCGCGGCCAGCCGCCGCGCGAATGCTTCGCCACCCTCGGCGAGAGCCCCGAAGGCGATCCCATGGGAGGTTGGGCCGTCGTAGAAGAAAACGGCGATCCTGTTCCCCGAAGGGAGCCGGATCGAATAGGGGCGGCGAGTGTCGATGCGGCCGCCGGAGACGTCCGTCCATTCCTGCGCGGCGCCGGCGAGAGGCCGGATGCGCGCGGCCTGCTGCGGAGCGAGGATCGTAAATCGCATCCCAAAGCCCGCGAGGATCTCCAGGGTCTCGAGGTCCACCGCCGTCTCGGGAAGCCACATCCCCTCGGGCGAACGGCCGAAGCGATGCTCGAAGTCGCGGATGCCCCACCAGACCTGAGTGCGCCGGTCGCGCGAGTTCGCGAGCGGCAGGATGAGGTGGCTGTACGCCTGGGCGATGGCGGACCCGTGCCCGGAGAAGCGCTCGCGGCTGTCGCGGTCCGCCTGCCGGATCGCGGCGGAGACGTCCGGCGCGCGGGCGTCCAACCACGCGAGGAGCGTAGGCCCGAAGTTGAAGCTCATGCGCGAATAGTTGGGCGGCCGCTCGCGTATCGCTCCGCCGCTCACGACGTTGACCGGGCGGGCGTTCGGCCGATAGCACTCCTCC
>DATNMZ010000002.1:0-8251 GCA_035602095.1 Thermoanaerobaculia bacterium | reverse complement strand
CGCCTGGGCCGTCCTCCTCGTCTTCAACGGCCTCTACCTCCTGCTCCCCCAGGATTTCCCCGGAGGCGTGGCGGGGTTTCTCGCGAGCCCGACCGTGCTGCAGATCGCCGCCGTCCTCTTCCTGGCCGAGTTCGTCGTGACGAAGATCCCCCGCATCGACCGTTTCTGGGAGGCGGCACACACGGTTCTTCGCCCGATCGTCGGCGCGATGCTCGCCCTCGCCTCCGTCGGCGAGCTTTCTCTCGCGGCACGGGCCGGCCTCGCGCTCCTCGCCGGGGTCGTGACGCTCGCCGTGCACGCCGCCAAGTCCGCCACGCACCTGACGTCGACCGCCGCGACACGCGGTTGGACGCAGTTTGCCCTCTCGATCGCGGAGGACGTCACCGCCGTCATGCTCGCGATCCTCTTCTTTTTTCAGCCGTGGCTGACCGCGATCTTCCTCGCCGCCCTCGTCGCCGCCCTCCTCATGCACTGGCCGCGGGTGGCTCGCGGGCTGCAAATCCTCTTCTTCCGGATACAGCACCCGAGGAGGCGGACGGAGGACGGTACGTAGGGCGTCGAAGGATCCGGGGGGAGCCGCCGTGCCCTATTTTCTCGACGGGAACAACCTGATCGGCATCGCGCGCGGCGCGGCGCGGCCGGGAGAGGGCGACCGTCAGGCGCTCGTCCAGGAGCTTTCCGACCGGCTGCGCGCGACTCGGTCTTCCGTCCGCCTGTTTTTCGACGGACCGGGCCGCGCGACGACGTCCCTCGGTCGCCTGACCGTCCGGGAAGCGGGAGGCTCGGCGGACGAGGCGATCCTCCGAGAGGTTTCAGCCGCCCGGGACCCGGGCGGGATCACGGTCGTCACCGCGGACCGGGAGCTCTCCCGGCGCTCGGAAGAGGCGGGCGCCAAAACGCAGACGCCCGCGCAGTTTTGGGCGCGGTTTGGAACGGGAGCAACGACGCCCTCGAAACCGGACGCGACCCGGGTCGACGTCGACGAGTGGATCGACTACTTCTCCGATCCGGAGAACCGGGGAAGATAGGGGAGCCCAGTTATCAGCTGTCAGTTATCAGTTGTCACTTGTCAGAGGGCTCTGGCGATTTCCGATAGAATGTCTGCGGCTCCGAGCGGGCCACGTGATCGCCCCGAGCGATCGGGGAGGAAAGTCCGAACTCCGAACGGGCGGCATGCCGGGTAACACCCGGTCGCGGCGACGCGAAGGAAAGTGCCACAGAAAAGAAACCGCCCTGCGCTCCTCGCGGAGAGCACGGTAAGGGTGAAACGGTGCGGTAAGAGCGCACCGCTCCGCCGGCAACGGCGGAGGCACGGTAAACCCCATGCGGAGCAAGGCCAAATAGGGAGTTGGAGGGCGCCCGTCCCATTCCGCTTCGCGCGGACCATCTCCGGGTCGGCTGCTGGAACCCGAAGGTGACTTCGGGTCGAGAGGAATGATCGCGGTCCCGGGCAACCGGGAGACAGAATTCGGCTTACAGGCCCGCTCGGGGCTCTTTGGGTCTGACCCCGCAGGGGTCAGACCCACTCGCCGAAGAGTTCCCCTTCGAGGCCGAAAGACTACGAACAAGCCGATCAAAGTCCGTTTGAGCCCTGACCCCGGCCTGACCCCGGCCTGACCCCTGGCTTACCATCCCTCCATGTCCGCCGTTCTTCCCCCCCGTTTGAGGCCGGGCGCCCGCATCGGAGTCGCCGCGGTTTCGGGACCGGTCGATCCGGGCCGTCTCGACGCGGGCCTGCGCTCCCTCGAGGCGCGCGGCTACCGCCCGGCACCCGCCGGCAACATCGCGGAGAAGCGCGGCTTTCTCGCCGGCTCGGACGAGTCGCGAGCGGCGGGGTACCGGCGACTCGTCGCGGACCCGGGAATCGAGGCGATCTTCTTCGCCCGGGGCGGTTACGGCTCCTCCCGGATTCTGAGCCTCCTCGATCCGGCGGAGATCGCGGCCAACCCGAAGATTCACATGGGCGGGTCGGACCTGACCGCGCTGCTGGCCTGGATCGCGCGGACGGCGTCCCTGGTCACCTTCCACGGGCCGATGGTGGCCGTCGAGATGGCCAGAGGCGACCGCCTCGACTGGGAAGAGGTCCTGACGGGCGGATCCATCGCGGCGCACGCCTTCGAGCCCGGCGACGTGATCGCGTCCGGCCGAGGGGAAGGGCCGCTCATCGGAGGATGCCTTTCGCTGCTCGCGTCGCTGGCGGGGACACCCGAGTCCGTCTCGGGGCGAGGCGCGATTCTCTTCTGGGAGGATGTCGTCGAGGAGCGCTACAAGATCGACCGTCTGTTGACCCAGTTGGAGCGCTCCGGTACATTGGAAGGACTGCAGGGGATGGTGATCGGATCCGTGGTGCCGGGACGCGGAGAGTCCGCCGAGGCCGTCCAGGAGTACCTCCGGGACCGGTTCGGCGACGCTTCGTTCCCCGTCGCGATGGGCCTTCCCGCAGGGCATCTCGCTTCCCCCCGAACGCTCCCGCTCGGCCTCCCGGTTGCGCTCCGGGTCGACTCGGAGCGGGGGGGAACGTTGACGTTTCCGAAAACGGCGGTCCGTTGAAGGCCGTTTTCAAGTCGGGCACGGGCGGCCGGCAGCCGTTCGAGCGCTACATCGCCACGCACGCCATGGGCGAGATCATTTTCTCCGAAGGGGACATCGGAACGGAGATGTTCATCATCCAGACGGGCACCGTCGAGCTCTTCAAGTCCATTGCCGGCGAAACTCGCGTGCTCGCGACGCTCGAAAAAGGGGACTTCTTCGGAGAAATGAGCATCCTCGAAGACCTGCCGCGCACCGCTTCGGCGCGCGCGAAGACGGACGTCGAGGTCGTGCGGATCAACGGCGCGATGTTCGACACGATGCTCAAGAACAACACCGAGATCGCGATCCGGATGATGCGCAAGCTTTCCCGCCGCGTTCGCGACGTCTCGGGGATGCTGGAGGAGGCGCTCGGCCGCCGCATCGTGGAAGAAGAGACGCCGGCGCTCCGCAGGGCGCCGGCGGAGGAGCGTCCGGGGGCGCGCCGGCGGCCGGAGCCGCCGCAGCGTCCCGCGGCCGGGGCACCGGCCCAGGAGGACCGGTTTCGCCTGATCTCTTCCGACGGCACTTCGGAGTTCTTCCTGAACCGGGACGGCGACACTCTCGTCGGTCGCGCGGATCCGGTGACGGGAATCACGCCGGACATCGACCTCACGCCGCTCGACGCGCAGCGCTCCACGTCCCGCCGGCACGCGAAGCTCTACCAGATGGGCAGCGTCTTCTACCTCATGGAAGAGATCGGCGTGATGAACGGGACGTTCGTCAATGACAGCCGGCTGGCGACCGGCGCGCCCGTCGCGGTCAAGAACGGCGACATCCTGAAGTTCGGCCTCGTTCCCCTCACTTTCTACAGCGCGGAAGCCTGAGGAGCGCTCCGTGACCGGCCAAGTCCCGCCGGCGGCGCCGCGCGGGAGCCTCCGGCCTTCGGGCCTCTCGCGCCTCTCCCCGGCGGACCCGGTCTCCGCCGTGCCCGGCCTCGGACCGGCCCGGGCAGCCCGCCTGGCCGACGCCGGCGTGTCCACCGTCGCGGATTTCCTTCTCGCTCTTCCTTACCGCTACGAGGATCGGCGGCGCTTCGCCACAGTGGCGAGCCTTTCGCCCGGGCAGCCCGCGACCGTCCGCGTTCGCCTGACGAGCGTCAAGGGCGTGCGGATGCGGCGGGGCACGCTGCGGATCGAGGCCGTCGCGGACGACGGAACCGGGGCGATCCGCGCCGTGTGGCACAACCGGTATCCCTCTTTCGCAAAGAGCGCCGAGGGGGCGCGGGCCGTGCTGTACGGCGTTCCGACGGTCGGTGCGTCCGGCGAGCTGCGAGTCGAGAACCCGGAGACCGAGTTCTTCCCGGGAGAGGAGTCGGATGCCGACCCCCTCCACTCGGGACGAATCGTGGGGGTCTATCACCGCACCGGGGGGCTGTCGCCGCGTCTCTGGCGCTCCTTCGCTCGCGCCGCTCTCGACCGCCTCGGCTCCGACTGGACGGGCGCGAGCGCGTCTTCCGTGGACCTTCGACGCGCGCTCGAGGCGGCGCATTTCCCGGCGACGCTCGAAGAGGCGCAGACGGCGCGCGCCGCGCTCGCGGGAGAAGAGCTGCTCGCACTCGCGGGGGGCATCGAGGAGAGGCGGGCGCGTCTCCGGCTGCGCCACGGTCTCGTTCTCGCCGCCGACGACGCGATGCGGGCGAGCGCCCGCTCCTCGCTTCCTTTCCGGCTGACGGCCGCCCAGAAGCGGGCGGTACGGGAGATCGCGGCGGACCTGGCGTCGGGGCGCGTCATGGCCCGCCTGCTCCAGGGCGATGTCGGGAGCGGCAAGACGGTTGTCGCGGGCCTGGCCTGTCTCCTCGCCGCGAAGAACGGCGCCCAGGCGGCGCTGATGGCTCCGACGGAGATCCTCGCGGAGCAGCTCGCCGAGAGCCTCGCCGGGTGGATGCAAGCGGCGGGAGTTCGGCTCGGACTCCTGACGGGTCGCGTGCGCGGGCGTGAACGGCGGGAGCTGCTCGCCGCTCTCGAGCGGGGGGACGTCGATCTCCTCGTCGGCACGCACGCGCTCGTGGAGGCCCCGGTGCGGTTTCGCCGGCTCGCGCTGGTCGTGGTCGACGAGCAACACCGCTTCGGCGTCGCGCACCGCGCACGTCTGTTCCGAAAAGGAGAGAGCCCCCACGTTCTGGTCATGACCGCGACCCCGATCCCGCGTTCGCTCGCGTGGGCGATCTACGGCGAGCTCGACCTCTCCGTCCTGGACGAGAAGCCGCCCGGCCGCCAGCCCGTCACGACCCGGGTACGGGAGGCCTCGGCGCGAGAACGGATCTACCGCTTCGCCGCGGAGCGCGTGAGGCTTAAGGAGCGCGCGTACGTCGTCGTCCCCGCGATCGACGAAGGGGAACGGGACGTCGCGGCGACACGGGAGACGGCCCGGCGGATCGTGGCGGCGGCTCCCGGCGTCGCCGTCGGCGTGCTGCACGGGCGCCTGCCTCCCGAGGAGCGGTCACGCGTCTTGGACGAGTTCGCGCGGGGCGTGGTCGGGATCCTCGTGGCCACGACGGTCGTCGAGGTCGGCGTCGATGTGCCGGAGGCGACGTTCATGGTCGTCGAGAACGCGGAGTCGTTCGGTCTGGCGCAGCTGCACCAGCTGCGGGGACGGGTCGGGCGCAGCTCCCGCCCGTCCTGGTGCGCGCTCATCGTCGGCGAACACGCGAGCGAGGAGGCGCGCGCGCGGCTCGCCGTCCTCGAGGAGACATCCGACGGGTTCGAGATCGCGGAGCGCGATCTCTTGGCGCGCGGGCCGGGCGACCTTCTCGGTGTGCGTCAGTCGGGCCTTCCGGCGCTGCGCGTCGCCGATCCGCTGCGCGATCTTTCGCGGCTCGCGGAGGCCCGCGGCGAGGCCCGGCGCCGAACCGAGGCCGGCGAGAGGATCGAGAGCGCGCTCTTCCCGGCCGCGGGGTTCTCGGTGACTTCCGCTTCGGGGAGAGCTGCGCGGCCAGGGACGCCCGGCACGCCGCCGGCCGGCGGCGTGGTAAAACCGCCGCGCACGAGAAGGAGGCGGACTTGAGAGTCCTCGTCACCGGCGGCACCGGGTTCGTGGGCACGCACCTCGTCAACGCTCTGGCGCGGCGCGGCCACTCGGTCGCCGTTCTCTCGCGGCACCCGGACGCGACCCGCAACCGCTACAACCGTCCCGTCGAATCGGTTCCGGGGGACGTCCTCGACCCGGCATCTCTCGCGCCGGCCTTTCTCGGACGCGAGGCGATCGTGCATCTCGTCGGGATCATCCACGAGAAGGGGGAACAGACGTTCGACCGCATGCACCGGCAGGCGGTCGAGAACGTCGCCACCGCGATGAAGGGCGCGGGAGTGGGGCGGCTCCTGCACATGAGCGCGATGGGTGCCTCGGACGACTCACCCTCCGAGTACGGCCGGACGAAGGCGGCGGGAGAGCGCGCCGTCCGGGAGGCCGGCCTCGACGCGACGATTTTCCGACCTTCGATCATCTTCGGTCCGGGCGACGGGTTCATGTCGCTGCTCGCTCCCATCGTGAAGTGGAACCCGGGGTTCATCCCCGTCATCGGCCCGGGAACGACCCGCTTCATGCCCGTCTCGGTGTACGACGTCGCACGCGTTTTCTGCGACGCGCTCGAGAAACCCGAAACCGTGGGTCGGACGTTCGAGGTGGGCGGGCGGCAGACGTTCACGTTGAACGAGATCTACCGCGAGATCGCGCTTGCCGTGGGGAAACCGAACAAGCCTCTGCTGCACCTCCCGCTGTGGTGGGGCCGTTTCCTCGCGGCGGTCTTCGAGGCGGCCGCCCGTCGCGGCTGGATCGAGGCTCCGCCGTTGACGCGCGACCAGTTGAAGAGCCTGACGCGCGACAACGCGGCGGACACCGCATCGACGCTGGCGGCGTTTGGCGGTCCCTGGCGCGAGCTCGGCCCGGGTCTTCGCGAGTACCTCCACGGCGGCGCGAAGCATGACCCGGGCGGGGCCCTGGGCGAACAGATCGACCTCGAGCGCGTCAAGGTGATCCGGATCCGGTAGGCCCCCGCCGGCGAAACAAAAAGGGCGGCCGCGAGGCCGCCCCAGGAGTCACCGGTCGTCGATCCCGTGGATCAGCGGGCCCCCGGCTCGCCCTTCTCGCGCGAAAGGCGATATCCGGCCTTCACGGCATCCGCCTCACTCATGTACTTTCCGTTCTTGGTGCGGCCGTACCACCGATCGCCTTCCCGATGGAAAATCTTCGAGTCGAGGTTCACCCACACCATGCCGGACGCAGGGGGCGCCTGATACTCGGAGCTCGGCGCGGAGGAGGGCGCGCTGCGCTCACGAGCCGGCTGAGCCGCCGGGGCCTCCGAAGCCCGCGAAGCGGGAGCAGGAGCGCTCGAGGAAGCGCTCGCCGGAGCGGAGGCAGGAGCCGGAGCGGGTCGAGAGGAGCGCGCCCCCGACGCAGCGCTCACGGTGACGAGCGGGGAGATCTTTCCGATCGTGCTCGCCGAGACGCCGGCGCTCGACAGATCGCCGACCGAGCTATACGGGCGGCCGGCGATAATCTTGCGCGCCGTCACGGCGCCGACGCCCGGAAGAGCCTCGAGCTCCTTCTGGCTGGCCCGGTTCAGGTCCACCAGACTCGAGGAGGACGAAGAACTCCCGCCCGGCGCGGCGCGCGAGCTCGGCGAGGCCTTCGTGCGGGACTCCGGGGCATCCACCTTGGGGCGCGGCTCCCGGACAGGCGCCGGCGCGGAAGCGGCAGGCGCGCGGCCGACCGTCACCAGGCCGGAGATCTTCTGGATCGTGCTCGCGGACACTCCCGCCTTCGAGAGGTCGCCGACGGTGCGGTAGGGGCGGCCCCCGATGATCTTCCGGGCCGTGGTCGCGCCCACGCCCGGTAGCGCTTCGAGCTCCGCCTGACTCGCGGAATTGATGTCGACTTTCGATTTCGAGGCGGCCGTGGCCCTCTCGGGCGCGAGCGCCAGCAGAAACGCGAGCGCCAGGATGGCGGTCGAAGTTTTTCGACGAACGTTCATCGCAGACTCCTTTTCGGTCGTGTTTGGAAGGAGTCTATCGGAACGCGCCGATCGCCCGACGGGAAGGAGCGGGGTTCCCCGGGGTGTCAGGACGCCGCGGCAGGGCCCTTTCGGATCCGGATCGAGCCGGAGCTCGTCTTTATCGTCACCCGCGGGCCGCCGCCGTTCAACGTGCCCGTTCCCTGCTGGGACCCGGATCGCCGCGTAACGGAGATCTCGGGAAAATCGGTCCGGATCGCCGTCTCTTCGAGGTCGGTGTCGGAGGCGTTCAGATCGATCTCGCCACGAAAATTCGAGGGCAGCGTCAGCGTCACGTCGCCGCCCGCGTTGCGAATCGTGACGCCTCCTCGAGCTTCACGGGAGATCAGCCCGACCCGCACCTCACCCCCGGCGGTCTCGATCCGAACGCCTCCGGCCACGGCGGGAAGAACGATGTCGCCGCCTGCGGTGCGCGCGTCCGCCGAGCCGCCGATGCGGTCGATTCGGATGTCTCCGCCCGACGTGTCCGCCGAAACGGAGCCGCCGACGGATCCCGCGCGAATGTCGCCGGCGAGCGTCTGCGCTTTGAGATTCCCGAGCACGGGCCCGATCCGGATGTCTCCGCCATAGGTCTTGACGTCCGCGCCGGCCCCGGCCGACTCGACATGGATCTCACCGGAGTGGGTCAGAATGTTCACCTTCCCGGAGACATTGCCGATTCGGTAGGTCCCG
>DATNMZ010000001.1:0-2862 GCA_035602095.1 Thermoanaerobaculia bacterium | reverse complement strand
CGACTCGACGAACGTCTCCAATATGTACGTCTTCGCCGGACGCGGGTCCTCCGCGTCGTGCGGGAGGTAGCCGCCCTTGGTGGAGACGTACACCTCGTCCCGCCGGAAGGCCCCCTCCGAAAACGCCTGCGCGAGCGCCCGGCCGATGGCGCGCTCGCTCCGCTGCCCGCGGTAATTGATCGCGGAATCGAACACGTTCACGCCGCAGGTCAGGGCCAGGCGCACGCACTCCTCGTAACCTCGATCGGTCTCCGCGTTCTCGGCGCCCAAATAGGTCCCGAGGCCGATCGAAGAGAGGAAGACGGAGGCGGAAAACTGCCGGAAGTGCCCCTTCCCGGCCTTCGAACGTCCGGCGAACCGCTTCGTCCCCTCCAGTGTGGCCCGTCCCGCAATCACGTGCGGGAGGCTATCAGGGGCCGGTCGGAAAGGCGCGCTTCCCCCTCCGGTCCGGAGAGATCCGAGGATCCCGCTATACGTACTGCCTGTTCAAGAAGCCGAGGTTGGGCCAGCCGGACCCCAGGATCGCGCTCGAATCGGCCTTGAGCCAGTCCGAGAGAACGGTGCCGTAGTACGAACGGAAGTCGTTTTCGATGAGCAGGTTTCCGTTCGCGTCGAGACTCGCGAGATTGGGCGGCGCGCCGTAGATCCCCTTCGTCACGGCGTCGCCCACCACGAAATGGGGAGCTGAGGTGCCATGGTCCGTCCCGTTCGAGGCGTTGTCCTGGACTCGGCGGCCGAACTCCGACCATGTCATCAGCAGAACGTCGTGCGCCTTGCCGTGGCCGTCCAGGTCGTCGAAAAAGGCCTTGATCGAGTCCGAGACGTTCTGGACGAGCGGGTCGTGCGCCTGGTCCTCGGCCGCGTGGTTGTCGAAGCCTCCATACGTCGCGTAGAGGATGCGCGCGCCGACGTTCGCGTTGATGATCTTCGCGATCAGAAGGAGCGCGGAGCCCAGGCTGTTTGTCGGGTAGGTTCCCATGGCGACGTAGCCGCTGCCCACCGACTGGAGCACGTTCGAGGAGGAGATCGCGTCTTCCCCGAGCTGCCCGAGCGTGTCCTTCGGGGTTGCCACTTCGTACTCCTGCGAGCTTTCCTTCACGAACGTGCTCACCTGGTTGTTCCGGTCTCCCGGCGCGGCGCCGTCCGTTTGGTAGGAGTAGGTCGCGAGATTGACGAAGGAGGGCACCTGGACGTTGTCGGCGAGCAGCGTCCGCGGAAGGGAGCTGCTGATCGCCATGCACGTCAGCGGGTTGCCGTTGCCGGCCACCGTCGCGTCCGCCCAGCGCCCGAGCCAGCCCCGGTGCTCGAGCAGGGTCGGATCGGCGGTGTGCCAGATGTCGCGGGAGGCGAAATGCGAAAGGCTCGAATTGGGGTAGCCGATGTTTTCGACCACCGCGACGCGGTTGGCGTCCCAGAGCGCCTTCAATCCCGTCATCTGGGGATGGAGGCCGAGCTTCGAGTCGAGCTGGAGAACGGTGTTGACGGGAATACCGATCCGCGAGCGGTACGTCGTGTACTTGGAGTCCGCGTAGGGCACGACGGTGTTCAATCCGTCATTGCCGCCCATCAGCTCGAGAATGACCAGGGTGCGGCCGGAAGCGGCGACGTCCGAGTCGACCGCCTCGAATCCCCGCGAGCGCGCGACGGACCACCGGGGCACCATGGCCGACACGGTCACGAAGCCGGCGCTCCGGAGCAGGAAGTCGCGTCTCGAGATAGTCATGGCGGCTCCTTAGGCGAAATGGAACGCGGGGCTGGTCAACATCAGATGGACGAGGCCGCGCACCTTCTTGTCGATGTTGGCCGCCGTGTTCGTCCAGGCGACCCGCTGCCCGGCGTCGTTCGTGTTCAAGTAGTCGATCCAGGCCTGCCGCACGGACGCCGAGACGTCCGAGACGTTCAATCGGTCCGCCACGATGTCGACGACCTTGTCGGCCGTCGAAGCGTCTTTGCCCTGCAGGATCTTGTTCGGATCGAACCGCGTGCCGGTCTGCCCGCGGTTGCTCGCGAGAGAGTTCGTGTAGGTCGCCCGGTTGAACAGCGTGCCCGTGTTCATCCAGGAGAGACCCCAGTCCCATCCCTTCGCGTCGGAAGGGTCGAAGAGGCTCTGCGCCATTCCGGCGAGAGAGGCCGCCGGGGAGGAGAAGTCGCTCGCCCCCTCGAGCATGCGGACCGACGCGACGGAGTACTCGACGGGCGACCTCACCCAGGTCTTGCGGGCATGCGGCTCGTAGAACTCGGGGCTGGAGAAGATCGCCCGGAGCACCTCGCGGACCACGCGCCCGGACGCAGTCCACACGGAAGCGAGCTGGTCCACGATGAAATCGGGCGGGGCGTCGTAGACGAAGAAAGTCCACAGCTTGCCGCCGATGAACCGCCCCGAGACCGACCCGCGCGCGTCCGTCCGGTTCAAGATGATGTTGATGGCGTCTGCGCCGTTCCAGAGTCCGGTCTGTCCGAGAATCGTCTTGCTGCCGTTGTCGTGGATCGCCGGGTTGTCGACGAAGGTGGCTCCGTTGTAGTTGTCGGCGTTGGAATACCCCTGGAGGCTCCATCCGGTGAGCGCGCGCGACACCTGCGTCACGTCCGTCTGCGTGTAGTTGCCGATGCCCAGGGTGAACAGCTCCAGCAGCTCCCGGGCGTAGTTCTCGTTGGGTCGCGAGGCGCGGCTCAACCAGTTGTCGAGCCAGACGAGCATCGCCGGGTCCTGGGAGATCTTGATGACCAGATCGTCGAACTTGCCGACGGCATATTGCCGCTGCGTCTTGTTCTGGTTCAGCATGAGCGTCGTGCCCCGGACCTTCGAGATTCCCGACGTCCAGTGCAGGTTCCAGAAGTAGGTCATCTTCTCTTCGAGGGGTC